>SKTQ01000263.1 GCA_007122505.1 Bacteroidales bacterium
CCTGTAAGCACCCCATTGATTTCCAAAGGCCTGATCTTATCAATGGCCTTCAGCATAAATTTGCTGAAAGGTTTGAGGATCACATCAAAATAATACCTGAAAGCATCGCTGAAGTCTCCCACTTTGTCATCATACATGTCTGGATGTGCGTAATGACAGCCGAAAGAATCACAGGTAAACAAAAGCTTGTCCTCTTCCAGGTAAGTGTACATACTGTCGGGCCAGTGGAGGTTGGGTGCAGAAATAAAGCGAAGTGTTTTGTTTCCCAAATCCAGGGTGTCGCCGTCTTTCACAACCATGTGCTTAAACTCATTTCCCAGGAAATCCTTCAGGTATTGGATGGCCAGCCTGCTGCCAACAACTGTTGCATCGGGTGCTACTTTTAGCACATTGGCCAGGTTTCCGCTATGATCCGGCTCTGTATGATTCAGAACAATATACTGAATTTCTGCAGGATCTCCCACTTTTTTCAGCTTATCCAGGTAAATATCCCAGAATTTCTCCTTGGATGTTTCTATAAGGGCCTTTTTTTCGGCATCAATAAAATAGGAATTGTAGGTTGTACCATATTCCGTTTCCATTACCACATCAAAGGTAACGATGTCATAATCGATCACGCCTACCCACTTCACATCATCGTTAACAGGCAGGACTTCTTTGTCGGGTCTTTTCAGGTCTTTGACATGTTTCATAACAAGAACTAAATTTAAAAGTTGGTTTTGATTGATGTTTATTATTGCATGTTTTTGTCCACATACCGAATTAGCTTTCCCATGGTATTTACATAGCTTCCATATTCATTGTCGTACCATCCGAAAATTTTGGCATGGGTAACCGGAAGATTCAGGTCTTTATCGACATTCACCCCTACTGATTTCATTACACTTTCAGGCAGGTTAATAAAGCCTGTGCGTGTATGCGTTTCATGACCTTCTATTACCACCGCAGCGGGAAATCCAATCAAGTCGGCGGAGACATTTTGCTTTTGACTGAAAACGAGCAGTTCTTTTTGCGGACCGGCCGCCGCCTTTGAATAAACGGTATTCAGGAAGCTTTTATTGATTACCGGCTCACCTTTGTCGGTTATTCCGGAATTAAAAGTTACGTTCAGAATGATGAGCGACACTGTGTTGGTTGGAATTCTCACTGAATCAGCCATAAAGCCGATTTCTTCAATTTCGGGCATTATTTTTTCAAGGGCTTTGGCGGCTCCTGTTGTTGACAGTATAATGTTGTTCAACACCGACCGGTTTTTTCTCAGGTCACCTGCTGCTGCTTTCGGTACTGCATCCAATACATGCTGGCTGTTGGTTGCGGCATGCACTGTTGACATGGAGGCTGTCACTATCCGGGAAGTTTCAAGGTTTTGCAAAAGCGGAAAAAGCATATGTGCCAAACCGGTTGTGGTACAGCTGGCTGAAGAGAGAACGCGGTGACGAGAAGAGTTAAAATCCAGATGGTTGATTCCATAAACCATCATTTTGCTGTCGTCAGGCATTGGTTTGGTTTTGTCTTTGATTTTAAAGGGTGCACTCAGCAAAACCTTTTCTGCACCGGCTTCAAGATGTCCGCGCAAACTTCCGCCTTCCCTGCCTGCAGGATGGGTTGGGTCATTGAACTTGCCGGTGCAGTCGATCACAAGCCTGACACCGTTTTCTCTCCATTCAATTTCTGCGGGATTCCTTTTGTTTCTCAATATTTTTATGATGAAGTCGTCATAATGAAGAATCCCGGCGGCTTCGTCAACAACGGTAAATTGTTTGGACCGGCCTCCTAATCCATAAAGAAAACGTGATATATGTCCATAGGTTGAATCTGTTTCCATCACCTGGATAACATCCTCAATTGAAGTTCCAACTTCACGGCCAATATTGATGACCACTCCGTCGAAATGTCTTGTGAGCAGTTGGTGCCAAAGGGTCAGCTTGCCAATCCGACCCAGTCCGTTAATTCCAAGCAGGTTTTTACCTCTGTCTATTTCCATAATTATGGTTTTTTTTATGAAATTTATATTCAGAATTTCATTGGTTATGAATGAATGATTTCTGTGTAATCCGTTCTATACTGCCCTTTGAAAATGTTTCCGGAAAACCCGTCTATGGATATCAGATCCCCCGGCACCAGGGTTTCTCCATTGATGGAGCAGGTTTTTGCCTTTTCATTTACCTGAAGCGGCCGGCAGTTGAGCACACAAACTTTTCCGAGTTTGGCCGCCGTAACGGCTGCGTGCGATGTCGTTCCACCGCGTGCCGCCACCAATCCGTCGCATTCAAAGATAATGGGAATATCATCAGGTACGGTATCGGGACGCAGCAGGATGCAGGCCTGGCCAGGGTGTTTTTTTCTCAAATGATGAATGTCATCCATGTCGATGGCCAATCTCCCGCTAAGGGCACCTCCACCGCCGCCGATGCCCCTGCCCAGCAAATGCATATCAGATACCTTGTCAACAAAAACCTGCAGTTTTTCGGCTTTTTGTGTATCCTGGTCACGGATCTGCAAGATATACAAATCTGCAGGATCAGAAGACTCAAAAGTAAATTCAATTTCCTGGTGGTTGAATCCCCTGGTGTCGACCAACTCGTATGCCAGCGAATGCAGCCTGCGGAAAATATCCGGCAGCAGTTCTTCCATTGACTGTTGATTCTCACGGCCGGTTAACTGTTTTTGCGAAACCGATACAGGTAACGCATGTACAAGCCCTGCCACAATATCTTCGCCCTGGCTGCAAAGCGTAAAATCCCCGTTCAAATAAATTCCCGGTTTTTGGATCATGGGGTTTTGCGTGAAAACTACTCCGGTGCCCGAATATTCGTCGATATTCCCAAGCACCATCTGCTGGATAACAACCGCTGTACCCCATTCATCGGCGATCTGCAAATGGTTGCGGTATACATTTGCACGGTCCGAATCCCATGAGTCAAAAACACATCTAATTGCATGCTTCAACTGAGACCATACATCTTCCTTAAAATCAATATTTTCTCTTAAAAGTATTTCTTTATAAGAGAGGGCCATTTCGCGCATCTGTTTGTCAGAAAACTGTATTTTTTGTTCTACCCGGTATTTGTCTTTGAAATCGATCATGACCTGATCAAATACATCACGATCAATACCATGGGTCATTCCCCAGCTTTGCAGCAAACGCCTGTAGCAATCCCATGAAGTCCATCCAAAATTGGACTTCTTGCTCAATGATTCAACAATGTGATCATTTAAGCCGATATTCAGGAATGTATTCATGGCGCCGGGCATGGAAATGGCCGTACCCGACCGGACCGATAAAAGCAAGGGGTTCTTATGGGAGCCGTATTTTTGTCTTGTTTTTTTTTCGAGTTTTTGCAGATGTACTTTGATGAGGCTGTCCACCTCTGCTTCCAGGGATGGATTTGACCGAATGGCCCGTTTGCGGCGAAAAACCTCGGTACTGAGGACAAAACCCGGCGGAACGGGAAAGCCCTCCATTAAAAGTTTTTTTTGGAAATATGCTTTCGAACCCAGAAATATCTGGTTGTCCATTTTGGGCGTTGGCTTAAACAGCGGGCTGGCCACCAAACCAGGGTCGTAAGACATGATATCACGTATGATTTCCGGTTTAAAATGATCAATCATATCCTGCAATGAATGTATCATTCGCGAGATATAATTGTCAAGCGGTTGAATCAGAAAAGATGTGGCAAGTATTTCCCTGTAGAATTTTTCTGAATGCTTAATGATCGCTTCACGCGTTTCATTCTGCGAAAGCTGTTTACCTGGATCGATGATCTGGGGTATGATCATACGAAGGGGCTGATCGTAAAAGCCAAAAAAGTATGTATTGATGATGTCCTTGACATTTTTGGCCATGAATTGAAACAGGTTGATGAATTGAGCCAAAGAGAAGCTTTCGCTTGTGAGGCCGTATTTCAGCATTTGCAGGTTGGAATCAAATCCCTGGCTGTTTATTCCATCAAGTTCGAGCCCTTTCCTGAATAAGGAAAGAATATGATAGGAAGATTTCAGGGATTTTGCCGTGATGTATTTGGTTTGTAATGCGTAAATCTTTTCTTCCATAAGATTGGATGCCAAACGCTCCAAACGGAATATCAAACCAAGTGCTTCAAACTTGTCCTCGCGATACTGGCCATACATCGAAGGAATACCAAAAGCAATATGCCTTTTGTGATAAATGCTTTCCCAGCCTTCGCTGAATGCAGGATCGAATATCACCTGGTTAAGCCGGTCGATAAACTGGAAAACCATTTGTAACCCTTTGTCTATCTTACCGGAATTCAGATACTTGTTCAACCGGACAATTTCTTTTTCACTGAAAAAATGATGCCGCTTCAGCACAGTACTGATGTCTGATACATCAAAAGAGTATTTTTCTCTGAGTAGTGCATACAATTGAAAAAGCAGTTCAATTCTTTTTTTGTCATCCCGGTTGGGATGTTCTGTTTTCGCAAGCAATTTGTCAAACCGGTCCTTGCTAAGTTTCAACAAATCACCCGGACCCATATGACTGTGGTCACCAATTTTTCCAAGCAAACGATTTACTCCTGTAAACCATCTGCTTTTATTGTTCAACTGGGCGTGAACTTCTGCGGGTAAATGCCTTACAAGGTGATTCTTATCACCATCATACCAATAGTTAAATATTTTTTTACACAGATCGATATGTGTGTTATTTCCTTCTATGTGTACCTGCTTTCTTAGAAAATGAATAAGCTTGTCCTGTCTTCCCGACAATTCATCCATCACGGTGGTTACCTCGCGGAGTTCACCTTCAGCCCCTATTTCGTTGAAATAAACCGGGAATATACGTGTGAGCTGTTTGATTTGTTTGTATAAGGGGGAAATATCGCTGTTGAGAAGACGGGTGATATCGCGTTGAAAAAGGTCGGTATCAAAAATAAAGATCCCGCCCAACCGAAGATTGACAATCAGGGCTGACAGTAGTTTTCTGAAGGTGTATGGTGCGTGCATGATCAACTCCAGCCAAACACGGATGTTTTTCAGGTGGTTTGGATCTACCTTTAACTGCCAGTTTTCCTGTATATGCACTATGCCCGGCCCTGCAAAAGCCAATTCAATAAGCTTGTTTTCAAAAAGACTGATCACCCTTCTTTCCCTGATCTCGATAACCTCTTTGCCAAGGGTAAGAATGCATTCAAGCACGGTTGACATATAGGTCGTTTTGAGCTCACTGAAAAGCGGGAAAATGTTTTCCAGAAAAAGAGTAAACTCATCTTTGTCCAGCTCTTTACGTATGTTTCTAATGATCTTGTTCAACTCCCAAAGCAGTTGTGTTTTATGCGCTGCCATACCGGGGAGATGCAACAAATACAGGATATAGTAAAATTTCTCAATGTGTTTTTCAAACCTTTCAATGAACTCTTTGAAGTATAGAGCAGTTTCGTTGAAGAAGAGCACGGAAGAACACAGGCTTTCCCAGTCGTCACAATTTTTAAGGGCGTCCTTTTGTTTTGCAAAAAATGTTTTGCCGATGCTTTGCACATCGCTGGAATAATCCCTGGTGAAAAGATCCTTTTTTTGGGAAAACCATTCCTCCGTTTGCGAATTTGTTTCCCAATATTGGATGCTATTATGCAAAACCTTGCGGATGATTTCGGTAAGAGGAGCACGAAAATACGGATGTCCGGCCAGGGATGTAAGGTGTTTTTTCAGATGGTCATTGTTTTTTACAAGAATCCCCGGCCTATTCCCATTTAGATCGTGTAAGGCCTGAAGCAGGTGATCAGCGAGGGTTTTGGTGTAGGCGTCCGTTCCCGGTGTATGGTTGCCAAAAAATTCGATGTATGTTCTGAAAAGCTGATCGGCAACCTCCTCGTCGATGGGTTTTTTAAAAAGTTCTGCCGGGATATCCAGTAACGTTGTGACGTTTTGTTCCGGCTTTTCTGATTGTTCGTAAAGCCAGCGATCGCCAAGAATGATTTTCCGGTATTCTTCGGCAATTACATTGTGGTTTACATAGGGATGGTGCAATTCTTCAAAAAATGCTTTAGTGCGTTTATGAATACCCCAGTGGCCATCAGAAAGATTCAGTATTTCCTTATGATGAGCGGGCACATCAATTTTGACCTTGCGTGTTTCAGCAAGGTTTACTTTGAGAGCACCGGAAGCAAACTTTTTGTTACTCATGCTTTCGTTTGGCAAAATGTTTCGAATCGCCCCATTCGCCATAGCCAATTTCACCTCCCGCCATATGTATGCGTGCCTCCAGACATCTTTTGCATTCTTCCGCATCCTCATCCGTGCACGGTTTGTCTTCATACAACTTGTAGTCATCGCGGTATTGTGTAGGTGTGAGATTTGGCATAATGATATTGGCACCTACCTTAATGGATTTTTCCCTGCCCATGGGGTCGATGGCCTGCATAGCAGTGGTAGCTGCAATATTGATATCCTTCATTAAGATACGCAGCACAGCGACCATTTTCAGGCTCAGGTTAAAGCGCTCAACCCTGGTCATCAGTAAATCCTTAAACTGATACATGGGTGTGTCTTCGTGTTCGATGTAAGGCCCCATACCAACCATGTCGATATCATGCTGTTGAAAAAACAGCAAGTCATCAGCCAGGTCTTCCGTTGTTTGAAATGGCAGTCCGATCATTACTCCTGAACCTACCTGGTATCCAACTTTTCTCAAAAGGTAAAGGGCTTCGAGCCTTCTATGGTAATCGTGTTTTTTGTTATCGGGATGATATTTGGGGTACAGCTCCGGATTGGACACTTCAATTCTCAGCAGGTAGCGGTGTGCACCGGCATCGAACCACCTGCGGTAGGTTTCCTCGCTTTGTTCGCCAAGAGAGAGCGTAATACCCAGTTCTCCATTACTCATCCGCTTGATTTCCCTGAGTAAACCCTCTATTCGGCTGACGTATTCTTTTCCGCTTCTTTCCCCTGCCTGGATAACGATGCTTCCAAACTTATTTTCCCAGGCATAACTTGCAGCATCCAGTACTTCCTGCTCCGTAACCTCGTATCTTTTAGCCTTTTTGTTACCGGCACGGATCCCGCAATAGAGGCAGTTTTTGCCGCAAAGGTTGGAGTATTCTATGAGTCCGCGGTAAAATACTTTTTTACCCACGAATTTTTCTTTTACCTCAGCGGCAGTGGCAAAAAGAAGGTTACGCTCATCTCCTTCAGCAGAAAGCAAATCAATAATATCAGCCTTTGTAAGGTTTTGCTTTTGCAATATTTTTTTGATATCCTGTGCCATTCAATGATCTCTTATTCCGGTTAAAATTCGTTGGTTTGAAGAAACACAGACGTTTCATTCATCATTAAAGATAATCCTCTTTTGTTTTTTCCAGCAGGGTAAATGGGGCTACGGCCCTGTGGTAGATCCCATGCATCCATGCGATGGCCATACCGTAATTTGTTACCGGCACACCGGCTTCAATAGCAGGCTGGAGCCGGCTTTTGATCTGTTTGCGTGTGATCATACATCCCCCGCACTGAACAACCAGGGCGTAATCGGTGATTGGGCGCGGCAAATCACCAAGCCCTGCAACTACATCGTAATGAAGCTTTTTACCTGTGTAATTGCTCATCCATCGTGGTATTTTCACCCTGCCGATATCGTCGCAGGCTACATGATGGGTGCATGATTCCAGCAGTAAAACGCGGTCATCGTCTTTAAGTTCAGCGATTTTGGGTGTGCCTCGCAAATAGTTTTCAAAATCTCCTTTGTGGCGGGCCAGCATGATGCTAAAACTGGTGAGCGGAATATCCCCGGGTACTGATGCATCGGCACGCAGAAACACCTGAGAGTCGGTGACCACAAGGCTTGGCCTGGGGTTGAGATTTTTCATCAGGGCATCCACTTCTTTCTCTTTCACCACGACAGCTATGCAGTCATTGTCGATGATATCCCTTATGGCCTGCACCTGGGGCAGTATGAGCCGGCCTTCGGGGGCTTCGTTATCGATGGGTGTGATCAGCACAACCAGGTCGCCATAAGAGAGCAAGTCGCCCAGCAACGAACGCGCCCGGTATGCCGTTTCGGGCATTGCCTTCCTCAGCGCTGAAATCACTTCTTCCAGGTTTTGCGGATCAAGGGCACAGAATGGCATTGGTTTCACACCAAACTCTTTTTCAACAAAATGTATGAATTGAGGAGATGGTGGTACTACGTCAGATTTGTTATGTATCAAAACAAAAGGTACGTCTTGTTTTCTGAAAGCCTCAACCAGCTTTACTTCGAAATCATCAAAATGGTTATGGGTAATGACCAACACTGCCAGGTCTACTGTTTTCAGTGTGGCAAGCGACTTATGCACCCGTTTTGCCCCCAGTTCGCCGGTGTCATCAATGCCTGCGGTGTCCACCAGGATGGCAGGCCCGATACCGGGAATTTCCATAGACTTCCTGACCGGATCGGTGGTCGTACCGGGAACGTCCGAAACGATGGCAATTTCTTGCTGGGCAAGCGCATTGATCAGGGAACTTTTGCCATTGTTACGCCGTCCGAATATTCCTATATGTGGCTTGGATTCTCTGCCTTTTCCCATAAAAATTCTTATTGATTACGGCACCTGTGAAAAATGTGGTTCGCCTTTGTACAAACCGTTTTACAAAGATAGCTAAAAAGAGCTATTGATATTGGGAAAAGTGCAAAAGAGACATCATAGAAAAGAATAATTTGATTATCTTTGCATCTTAATTTTTTTTGATAAAATAATTGGGTGTATGGTTCGAATTACACTACCTGATAAATCGGTAAAGGAATTTCCGGAAGGGGTTACCGGTCTTGATATTGCAAGGAGTATATCTGAAGGATTGGCAAGAAATGTTCTTTCTGTTACGGTAAATGGTGAGGTCTTGGACCTGAACAGGCCTATCCGCGAAGATGCTTCCATAAAGCTTAACACCTGGGATGACCGGGATGGCAAAGCGACCATGTGGCACTCGTCTGCGCATTTGATGGCAGCGGCCATAGAGGAGCTCTATCCGGGCACCAAGTTTGGTATCGGGCCCGATGTGGAGAATGGTTTCTACTATGATATCGATCTTGGTGATCAGAGTATTTCCAGCAATGATTTTGATAAAATTGAAAAGAAGATGCTGGAGATTGCCAGGCGCAAGGAAGAGTTTGTGCGGTCAGAAATTCCCAAGGGAGAAGCCCTTGATTACTATACTGATAAGGGTGATGAATACAAAGTTGACCTGATCAGTGATTTGGAAGATGGCACCATCAGTTTTTACAAATCAGGCAATTTCACTGATCTTTGCCGTGGCCCTCACCTCATAGACACCTCCCCTATCAAAGCTGTTAAGCTGTTGAACACCGCGGGTGCCTACTGGCGCGGAGACGAGAGTCGCAAACAACTTACCCGTGTATATGGCATCACGTTCCCGAAGCAGAAAATGCTGACCGAATACCTGGAGATGCTTGAAGAAGCGAAAAAGAGGGATCACAGGAAGATCGGCAGGGAGCTGGAGTTATTCACCTTCTCCACCAGGGTTGGACAGGGATTGCCCCTGTGGCTTCCCAAAGGTGCCGAACTGCGTGAAAACCTGGAAAAGTTCCTGAAAAGGGTGCAAAGAAAAGCCGGTTATCAGCCGGTCATATCACCCCACATCGGCAACAAAAATCTGTATGTGGTCAGCGGACATTATGAAAAATACGGGGAGGATTCTTTCAAGCCCATCACCACACCGTCGGAAGGCGAAGAGTTTTTCCTGAAACCGATGAACTGTCCGCATCACTGCGAGATATTCAAAAACAGGCAATATTCCTACAAAGATCTACCCATCCGCCTGGCTGAGTTTGGAACCGTTTACAGGTATGAACAAAGCGGCGAATTGCACGGCCTGACGCGGGTACGCGGTTTTACCCAGGACGATGCACACATTTTCTGCCGTCCTGACCAGGTAAAAGAAGAATTTATCGCGGTTATTGATATTGTTTTGTTGATTTTCAAGGCGCTTGAGTTTTCTGACTACAGTGTACAGATATCTCTGCGCGATCCGAACAACATGGAAAAGTACATCGGAACCGATGAAAACTGGAATAAAGCAGAACAGGCGATCATTGAGGCTACTGAGGAAAAAGGACTAAAAGCGGAAATTGTTACCGGTGAAGCGGCATTTTACGGTCCGAAGCTGGATTTCATGGTTCAGGACGCCCTCGGCAGGAAGTGGCAGCTGGGTACCATCCAGGTTGATTATAATTTACCGGATCGTTTTGAGCTCGAATATATTGGCAGCGACAATCAGAAACACCGGCCGGTGATGATACATCGTGCGCCCTTTGGTTCAATGGAACGATTTGTGGCCGTCATGATTGAGCACTGCGCCGGGAACTTCCCGCTTTGGCTTACGCCTGATCAGGCTATCATATTGCCAATCAGCGAGAAGTATGAAAAATATGCCAAAAAAGTTTTAACTTTGCTGAATAATTACGAAATTCGCACGCTGATTGACGAGCGCAATGAAAAAACGGGAAAGAAAATTCGCGATGCAGAAACGCGCAAAATCCCATACATGTTAATTGTTGGTGAGAAAGAAGAAGCCGAAGGCACCGTATCCGTGAGAAAACACGGTGAGGGTGACTTGGGCACGCACACCATTGAGGATTTCGTTCATATGGTTGGAGAAGAAATTAAACGATTGATACCTGAGTATTAAAAAAAACAGATTATTCACAAAATAACAGGAGGAACAAAACATAGCAACACCATTCAAACCCAGAGGAAGAAGGCGTTTCGTAAAAAAAGAAGACCCGCACCGTATCAATGAACGTATCAATGCACCCGTTGTACGTGTTGTTGGCGACAATGTGGAATCGGATATATATCCCATACGCGATGCAATGAATATGGCTGATAATATGGGTCTTGACCTTGTTGAAATCGCACCTGCGGCAAATCCACCCGTATGCAAGATCATGGATTACAAAAAGTTTCTTTATGAACAAAAAAAGAAACAAAAAGAGATCAAGGCAAACGCGGCAAAAGTCGTGGTAAAAGAGATCAGGATGGGTCCCAACACGGATGACCATGATTTCAATTTCAAACTGAAACATGCCATCAAATTTTTGCAAGACGGCGCCAAGCTGAAAATATATGTTTTCTTCAAAGGGAGAACCATCGTTTACAAGGAAAAAGGAGAATTGATCCTCCTTAGGTTCGCCCAGGAACTTGAAGAATATGGAAAGGTGGAACAGATGCCCAAAATGGAAGGTAAACGGATGATCATGCTGGTTTCTCCAAAGAAAATTACCAAAAAGAACTAATGTCCAATTTTAAAAACCTGTAAATTGATTGAATAATGCCAAAAATGAAGACCAAATCCGGAGCCAAAAAACGGTTTTCTCTTACCGCCTCCGGTAAAATCAAACGCAAACACGCTTACAAAAGTCACATTCTGACGAAAAAAAGCAAGAAGAGAAAAAAGAATCTGACCAAGACCACCATGGTTCACAAGGCAGATGAAAAGAACATTAAGGCCATGCTGGCCATGTAATAACTCAATGATTATTAACCTTTGTTAATGCCAGACAAGTTTCTCCCGGCGAATGAGGAGAGCGCTTAACAAACAAAAAACAGAATTATGCCAAGATCAGTAAACAAAGTCGCCTCCAGGCGCAAAAGGAAAAAGCTGCTTAAACTAACCAAAGGATACTTTGGTGCAAGGAAAAATGTTTATACGGTAGCGAAAAATACCTACGAAAAAGGGCTGCAATATGCCTACCGCGACAGAAGAACGAAAAAGAGGGAGTTCAGAAAACTCTGGATCCAGCGTATCAATGCTGCGGTAAGGCAATACGATATGAATTATTCAGTATTTATAGGCAAGCTGAACGCAAAAGATGTTCAAATCAACCGCAAGGTGCTGGCCGATCTGGCCATGAATCATCCCAATGCGTTCAAAGCAATTGTTGATTCAGTGAAATAAAAACAATAAACGGACATTAGGGAGGCCACTCACGGGTGGCCTCTTTTTTTTATTCATACCTGAACTCACTGACCAAACGTCCCGCATCATCATACTCATAAACAAAACGCAGGTCTTCGTTGCCATATTTGTCATACCATATCCATGCGGCACGTAAACCCCTATCATTGTAAGCATAACGATAAGATAGTTCCCTTGTTCCAAAAGCATCAGAACGATCATAATACACCAATCGGCCGTGTTGGTCAAAAGCCTGACTCATGGAATAATGAAATTTTCCCCAGCCGTCATAAACCTGCATTTCTACCAATCTGCCCTTATCATCGTGCCGGTAGCGAAACTGATGAACCATGCGATAGCGGTACTCCCGTGAAAACAGGCGGCGGTGGCCCTCGTAACGTCTTTCTTCCACGCGGTTGCCGGAGTTGTTATACCGGTAAGTTCTGATCCATTGCAAAACGTTCCGGTGATCGTACCACTTTACGGC
>SKTQ01000067.1 GCA_007122505.1 Bacteroidales bacterium
ACCAATGCCGCAAAGAATGATGTCTTCCCTGGCGATGAGAACGTCACCTCCCTCGATGGCGATCAGGTTTTCCTCCGGGTTACCAACAAGCGCATTAACGGTTTTGGTGTTGAAAAACGGATGAAAATCGAAAATGGATTCCATGATCAGGCTTTCGCGCAGACGTACGGGTGAGGCCATTGCCCCCACAAACACATTGTCGTACAGGGAAATGGCCGCATCCCTGGTAAAGAAAAAGTTGTGCAGAGGCTTTAGCGCAAAGCGTTCCTTATTGAGGTAATTGGTCAGTGTATTCTTGCGCACCGGCACACCTTCGATCAGCGCCCCGGCAAGCTCCTGGCTATCTAACGAATGCAGGTATTCACAAATGTTGTCAGCACCTTCATACATGCATACTTTTTCAACCAGCCCCTGCTTCACCTTGTCATTTTTCAGAATGTCTGCCAGCAGCTCTTTCACTTCAAAGGTCTGGGTAAGCTTTTGCAATACACCCTTGAACTGGTTGTATTCGGTACGGGCCACACAAAGGTTCAGGATGTCGCTGTACAAAGCCCGTTCGGCATTGTCAGGGGTCATGTTTTCAACCTCATTCCCGGGCGAATGGATGATCACACCTTCCAGGTCACCAATTTCCGAATAAATATGCGTGGGCATTTTTGCTTCCATAATTCTTTTCCTTAAAAAGATAATTCTTTGCCCGGGAAAAATTACCCGTTGTGTAACAGCTGCAAAGAATGATCAATGGGTTTGAGGTTTTGTAAAACGACTGCACTAAAGGACAAAAATAGCAAATATTCCGTTCTTAAGTCCGGTAGCTTGCCCGGGATGTCATTCATTTGTTTTTTATTCACAGTTTAATGCCAAAAATGACAATCATTTGGCAAATCTCATGTATATTTGTTATGATGATGAGGTATTTCCGGGACAAAACCGATTCTCCCATGACTTCTGACATCACACCATCAAAAAAAAACCAATAAAGATGCGTATTTTGCTCATCGGTGGCGGTGGACGCGAGCATGCCCTGGCCTGGAAAATGGCGGAAAGTCCTTTATGCCACAAGCTTTTTATTGCACCGGGGAATCCGGGAACGGCATTCTATGGTGAAAACGTGCCGCTGGATATCCATGACAGGGAAAGTATTGGTGACTTTGCGCTGTCCAACGCTATAAACATGGTGGTTGTGGGTCCGGAGGTACCCCTTGTGCAGGGGTTGGCGGATCATTTTGCCGCTGACAGCAAGCTGCGCAACATCTTGTTTGTGGGTCCGCAGGCCGCCGGTGCCAGGCTCGAGGGAAGCAAGGCATTTGCCAAGGCCTTCATGGAGCGGCACCGTATACCCACCGCAGGCTATCAGACATTTACACACGAAACATTGCAAGAGGCAAATCGCTTTATTGAAAGCCTTTCACCGCCTTACGTTATCAAAGCCGACGGTTTGGCTGCCGGCAAAGGGGTGATCATATGCAGCACAACGGAAGAGGCAAAGGAAACCCTGGAAGAAATGCTGCAAAACAACCGCTTTGGTGAAGCCTCGAAAACCGTGGTGATAGAAGAATTCCTGGAAGGCAGGGAAATGTCGGTTTTCGTAATCACCGATGGCCGTTCCTGGAAGCTGCTGCCATCTGCAAAGGATTACAAGCGGGTGGGGGAGAAGGACACCGGAGCCAACACAGGCGGCATGGGTTCCGTAAGCCCTGTCCCTTTCGCCGGGCCACAGCTTATGAAACGCATTGAACAACGGATCATTCAGCCAACCATCAGCGGACTGCAATCTGAAAATATTCCTTTTACCGGCTTTATATTTTTCGGTTTGATGATCGTAGGGGATGATCCCTATGTGATTGAATACAATGTGAGACTGGGGGATCCGGAAGCCCAGGTGGTGCTTCCCAGGATCAGCTCAGACATTGTGGCCATGATGGAGGCAGCGGCATCCGGCCGTTTGCAGGATTACAACATCCGGATCATCAATGATTACGCAATATGTGTTGTGCTGACCAGCGGAGGCTACCCCGATGAGTTTGAGAAAGGTTTTGCAGTTACCGGTTTGGATCAGGTCAGTGGTTCACACCTTTTCTTTGCCGGGCTCAAACAAGACAATAACCGGTTGGTGACCGACGGTGGACGGGTAATCGCCATCACCTCAACCGGAGCGGACTTTCACCTGGCAAGGGAAAAAACCTATGAAAATGCCCGTGTGGTTGATTTCAAAGGAAAGTACTATCGGAGGGATATCGGCAAAGACCTGATCCCTTATATCTGAAACCTTTCATCAAATGCTCGTAAAGTTTTTTAGCAGCGGATATTTGTATACACCGGTTTTATTGCTGGCCACCGGTTTGTTGTTGTGGTTGGAATCATTTATTCAACCCGGTGCCGCCGTTTCAGGTATCGTGCAAAACCAGGCCCCCTTGTATCGTCTCATCACCCCCTATTTTCTGAAATACCCTTTTATGGCCGTGTTGCTGTCTTTTTTATTGTTGATGATCCAGGTATTTTACGTAAATCACATTGCATCCCAGATAAGAATATCCGACAAATTTTCGGCCCTGGCAGGATTGATATATTTATTGCTGATGAGCAGTACCCCTGAGATGATTGCCCCGCACCCGACTTTGTTTGCCAATCTTTTCCTGCTGTTCGCCATAAAAAAGATATTCACCGTTTACGGAGAAGACAAATTGGCGGTAGAGGTATTTAATGCTGCTGCATTGATCGCATTAGCCGGAATGTTTTACCTTTCCTCTTTGATCTTTTTCTTTTTGTTGATTTTTTCCCTTCTTATATACTATGTGGTCAGCCCCCGCGCCATAGTTGCCGCGTTTTTGGGCGTTCTGGCCCCCTACTTTTTTTTGTTACTGGTTTTTTATGTGGATGGTTCACTGGCAGACAAGCTTCAGCAGTTTGAACCGAACTTTGTTTTTTGGCACCTTTTCCGGGCTGAACCCGGTCTTACACAAATAATCTTTGCTGTTTTGCTGGCACTATACACCTTGTATGCCCTTATACGCATCAGGTTTGTATTTGTGCCAGATAAACCCGTCAGGGTTCGGAAGCAAATGCACGTGCTGATGTTGTCCATCATAGTGGCACTGATTCCTTATGTGTTCGCCATCGACTATACGGTCACCCATTATGCGATCTTTGCATGTCCGGTTGCGGTAACACTGGCAGTGTTCTTTTATGAAATGCCGGCCAAAAAGTTCAGTGAGGTTCTATTTGGGATACTGTTGCTGGCTGTTGTGGCTGCTCGCTTTTTCTAAAGAACGTGAACTCCCGCGGATAAAAGACAACATCCGTGTTCATCCGCGCTCGCCGCAGGCGATCCGTTTCATCCGCGTTCCATCAAAACCAAAGGCTGTCAGTCACTTGCTTCGCGTCATATGCGCGTCGCGCGT
>SKTQ01000248.1 GCA_007122505.1 Bacteroidales bacterium
ATTTTTGATTAATAAATATGCGTTAAAAGTATTATATGTGGCTATTTACCGTCAAATATACATGAATTTCTAAATTAAAACACAGAAACATAAAAATTCAAAAAATCAGCCTTATATGCGCGGCCAGTCAGGCCTTAATGAAGGCATCACGCGATTGGGGGTCCCATAGTAATAACCGCAAACCTATAAGAAGGTATTGTGTGATTGAGTATCCAACACGTGTCGTGTCAATGCTACTGTGTCGGTTAAGTCGCAGAGATTTTTTCTCAGATCACACAAAGAAAATCTGCGCATAGCCTTAGCTAAGTAAAGATTTTATTTTGAAGATATGAGGGAAAATATCAAGACTTGGGCCGGCTAAAGTAGCGTTGACAGGACACTAGATTTCCAAAAAAAACAAGAGAAACCAGGAATGATTAGTGTCTTATGTCTATTCTAAGTGAATTTAGATAACCTCACAGGTATGCTATTGCTGGGTTAAGAAGATGACCTGCTGGTTTTCGCCAATGTCGGGTATGGCATCCACCGGCACCGGGTCACGTGGCAAAAAATCAATTCTACAGTTAAAGGGTGCCACGGATATCCCCCATCCGATAAGAAAGACCATCAGCAACCAGGCTACCAGTCGGTTTTGAAAGAAGAAGCGTATGAGTTTGTTGAGCATGGGGTTGAAGTTTTACGATAGAAACGCAACGGAAGCATCTTGTAAGCAAGGATATTCGCGTTCTTTGCACACCATTCACATCTTGCGGCTAATTAAATCTGCATTGCAAGCATCACCCCCGCCATGGCCACCATCAGCAGGTCTTCCACCAGGGTCACATTACCCAGGGGAAGCTTGAATATGGTTCCAAGGCAGGCACACTGCACCTGGTTGGGCGAAAGCATATTCCGGATGACACCGATACTGCTGAAACCCATAATGATAGTGGTAGCCACATGGGTAGCAGGCAGGTTAATGGCAGTGAGGTAAAGAACACCCAGCCCCAGTTCAAGGAAAGGATATACATAACCATAGCCTTTCCATTGCTTTGCCAGCAGGTCATACATGGCGTAGGAACGGGCAAAGCCTTTCAGGTCGAGGAACTTAAAGAAAGAGAAAACGATGAAAAATCCGGCCATAAAATAACGCATCCAGTGGTGCCACGAAAAGGTTTGAGCGTCGAATGCTGCTATGGCCGCAATGCCAGAAACAAATAGAAAAATGAGCACCAGCGGTTTATAGGTCTCCCAGGTGGTTAAGGTTTCCTGTTCGGAAACTGATGATGCATGGGAATGGCTTTCTTCTTTAGATGCGCTGCTTTCAGATACTTCAATGATTTGATAATTTCCGGCATCAGCAAGAAGCTGGTCCAGTTTTTTACGGTCTGGTTTAGAATCTGTCTGTACTTTTGCCCTGCCATCCTGATGGCTTACTTCGGCGGCAAGCACATCGGGGTGTTTGAGGAAGGCGCTTTTTACCTTTGTAGCGCAGCCCCCGCAGGTCATGCCGGATATGGTGTAGGTGAAGTTCATACTTTATAAAGATTAATGGGTGATATTGGCCACATCTTAGAAAAATAACAATAATTGCCTAATATCCAAATAGATAAACAAAAATATAACCAATTTGTTTATGAATGATTTTGCTATCCGGTTATATGCGAATATAATCAAGCTATGTAAATTCAATACTGACACCGTAAAGTTTGGCTAAGTCTCTGGTGAGCATTATAAATGAATATTTCATTGTGGAAATCACACTGGTCTATGTTCCGGGCGATGCAAACGAAGATGGCTTGATCAATGTGGATTAGGTATTTTTTTAATCTCAAATGAGTAAAAATAAAAAAAAGAGACCCGCCGCTGTTACCGGCAGGTCTCAAACAAACATGAGAGAAATGAAACGCTGTTCTGTTCTTGAAACTGTATTGCAGGTTTATTTTTTTGTCTTATTGAAATCTTGTCTGAGGTCAACTGGAATTTCTTCTGCCACTTCCGGCTTAATCAATTCAGTCAGGTCAAATACTTTGTAAGTGTTTTCTTTGCTGATCTTTTCAAATTCCACTGCCACTGCAGAAGGGATGGGTTCCGCTTGTTCCGGCATGACGGGCTGAATCAGTGTCTGGCCAAGGGCGCTACGGAAAGTAATGGTGGTTTCGGTTGGGTTTGCCATTGTGGCGGTGATGCTGAAGATGATGGCTGCTGCTGTGATGATCATTTTTGCTTTCATGACATTTGGTTTTTTATGTTCGTTACGATTTTTGGTTTCTTGTTGTGTTCACCAAAACAATATCCAACCTCGTGCCATTATACTTATATTTTTATATATCAATTGTTTATAAACATCCGACATAAATGTTAATCCTTCAAAAAGTGTTCGATTGCGTACATATGGTTTGCATAAGCGGACGCATTTTGTGTGTAAGAGGTGAGGCATCAATACATGTTATCAGGGGGAAAATGCTCATTAATCACTTGGCTCACTTTCCAAGTCGTTGCACATACCAGATATTGGAGCCAAAAACGCCATCATCATCAATGAGAACATGTACAAAATACATAATGCTTCCATCGCCTGTCAGCGAAGGCTCGCCAACATAACCGGTGATCACCATCACAGGTTCACTCCAGCTTTCCCCATCAAAAGCCGTTTGGTAAATGCTTGAAGGCCCGTCGCGATTGGAAACAAAATACATGATATCGGACCGGTTGGCTGCAAATCCGGGCTGGCCCTCCCAATGAGAAGAGTTGACGGGGGCACCAAGGTTTACAGGATCCGACCATCCGTCACCGGTTTTATTTGTCACCCATATATCGGGGCCACCCAGACCGCCGGGACGATCCGAAGTAAGATACAGCTGCATACCATCGGGGCTGAGGGCGTGTTCGCCATCCAGGTAAACAGAATTCACAGGTGCACCCGGATTGACAGCATATCCCGGCTCACCATCCACCACAGGGGCTACGTAAATGTCCATGGGGTCATCAATGGGTGGCGATTGCTGATAGCCGGTGATGCAAGGAATAATTACTGATTTAGGCATAAGGCCCGATTATCAAGTAAAGTTTAGATGCGGGCGGTTCTATGGGCAAATGCCATAATGATTCTACACCAAAAGCAAACCCACCGTTTCAGTCGGTGGGTTTGCAAGCTTAAAGAAAAAATATTCTAATCTGCGATCAAATCATCCGGCAGGAAGTTGGCGATAATGGTAACATTCTCTGCAGGCATTGTGTATGTATAACTTGCCTCTTCACTTAATATTTCAATTATTTCACCGTTAATTGTCCAGTTTTCAAACACCCAGCCAGGATTCGCTGTTGCTTGTAGTTCGATCACATCATCCATATGATAATATTCCTGTTCGGGAGAAATAGTGAC
>SKTQ01000045.1 GCA_007122505.1 Bacteroidales bacterium
AAAGATGATGTGGTGATCTGTTTCAATTTCCGGACCGACAGGTTGCGGGAAATCACGACCGTACTCACCCAGCAAGATATGCCGGAGCACGATATGCAAACACTTCCCTTGCATTATGCAACCATGACCGAATACGACAAAACCTTCAAGGGTGTAAAGGTTGCTTTTGGCAAGGATGATCTGAAAAACACACTTGGTGAAGTTTTGGCTGCTGCAGGGAAAACCCAGCTTCGCATAGCAGAAACGGAAAAATATCCGCACGTTACCTTTTTCTTTAGTGGTGGGCGTGAACAGGTTTTTAACGGCGAAGAACGGGTGATGATCCCGTCACCGAAGGTAGCCACATACGACTTGCAGCCGGCCATGAGTGCACCGGAAGTAAAAGATGCCGTGATCATGGAAATTGAGAGCGGCAAGCATGATTTTATCTGTTTGAATTTTGCCAACGCCGATATGGTGGGCCACACCGGTATATTGGGCGCCATCAGGGCTGCATTGGAAACGGTTGACGAATGCCTCCGCGAAGTAGTGGAAGCAGGCCTTACCAATGGTTACAGCATGATCATAACGGCTGACCACGGCAATGCAGATTACGCTGTGAATTCCGACGGATCACCCAACACGGCACATACCACGAATCCCGTTCCCTGCTGGCTGATAGACAACGATTACAAGGAAATCAAACCCGGCCGCCTGGCAGACCTGGCTCCTACCATCCTGCATATGATGGGTGTAAAGGCTCCCGCCGAGATGGAAGGGAACATTCTTGTCGGATAAAACGACCATACGGAAGGCCGGATAATATCCGGAACAAATCATTCGCCGTGCAAACGTTCCACGAGTCTTTTCATCATGGGTAGCATGGTTTGAGGATTGGTACTGGTCAGCAGATTGCCGTCCTCTTCCGTGTCTTTGCCTTCGTAAATAGCACCTGCATTGATGAGGTCATCCTTGATGGCGTGAAATGCCGTTACCTTTTTCCCTTTTACAATGCCCGCGGAAATCAATAGCCACGGACCATGGCAAATGGAGGCGATCAGTTTACCACTGTCGTAATGCTTTTTTACAAATTCAAGGATGGCAGGGTCCCTCCGCCAGCGATCCGGTGCATATCCGCCGGGGACTACGATGGCGTCATAGGTTTCTGTGGCAATCTCATCAAATGACCAGTCGGGTTTGAACTTCATCCCACCCTTTCCCTGATAGGTTTTTTGTTCAGGCCCGGCCGATATCACATCAAAGCCTTCTTCCTTTAAACGGTAATAGGGATACAAAAACTCAGAATCCTCTACCATATCTTCCAGTAAAACCAAAATTTTCTTTTTCATAATTTATGGGGTTGAAAATGTATAAATGTCAAAAAGTCTAAAAGTCTAAAAGTCAAAAAGTCAAAAGGTTAAAAGGTTAAATAGTGCTGATGATGGATGTTGGAATGTTTATGTTGATTCGCGGACCTTGAGGAAGGCCGGGTAGGTTTTTGTTTGGAAATTTTTATCCTTATCATCGGTAAGACGGTTGATAAGCATTCTTGAAGCTTCCTTGCCCATGTCATATCCCCTTTGTTCAACTGTTGTAAGCGCCGGCCGTACCATTGTTGCTACAGGGTCATCACCGAAGCCGGCCACCCTGATGTTTTCCGGAACCCGGTAATCATTGTCTTGCAGCAGGCGCATGGCGGCCACCGCCGTGAAATCATTGACGGCAAACACCGCATCTGTTTTTGGAGCCAGGGACAGTATCTGGTTACGCCGCGCATGCAGCTTGCCAGGGGTATCGCATCGCAGGACATATTCCTCATCCAGTGGAATGTTGAATTCTTTGAGTGCTTGCCGGTAGCCTTCAAATCGATCGCGTCCGACCGACAAGTGTTGTGGCCCGGCCAAATGCATGATTTTTTTACATCCTCTCTCTAAAAGATGGGTAACCACAAGCCGGGCTCCTTCAAAATCATTGGTTATTACACGGTCTGAGGAGATTTCATTACATACTCTATCCATAAACACAATGGGAATGTCATGCTGGATAACATCGCTGAAATGATTGTAATCAAGCGTGGTTTTGCTGATGGAAACCAGCAGCCCATCCACGCGGTGATCCATGAGTGCCTGCACATTGATCACCTCCCGCCGGTAGTCTTCATTAGACTGGCAAATCATTACCCGGTAGCCGTTGCCATAAGCCATGTCCTCTATACCACTGATCACAGAAGAAAAAAAGTGGTGCACAATTTCAGGGACTATCACACCGATGGTCATTGAGCGCTGGTTTTTCAGTCCAAGTGCCATGGCATTGGGTCTGTAATGCACGCTCTGGGCATATTCCTGCACCTTCCTGCACGTTTCTTCACTGATATCCGGATGGTTCTTCAGTGCCCTGGAGACAGTAGAGACAGAAACACCCAATGCCTTTGCAATGTCGCGTATGGAAGCTTGACCAGACTTCATGCTTATATCTTATTAAATATCAACAAATAAAAATATCAACGACGGCAACCCTTTTCCTGTTACGATTTACCAAAAAACAACATAACAGGAAAAACACATTCGGATAATAACAAGTAAAGTTATGCAAAAACAAAGAATGTACAAAGTTTAACCAATTCCTGCAAATGACTTATATGATCATTTTTCTTTACATAACCATAACATTGGGAAACCAACAGATGTTTCGGATCAATCATAAAAGACACCGCAAACGTTTGCGATAGTTTTTATGGAAAAAACTGATTATCAACGTTAAAAAAAAATTAATTATCTTTTTTTTTGTTAACTTTGCAATCATTTTAACCACTTATCATTTTAACTTGTTTGACATATGACAAAACCAATCAAAAACATTTTGCCATTGCTGATGCTGTTATTGATCAGCATGTATGCATTTGGGCAAAGAGGAACAGTGACCGGGGTCGTCAGCGATGCTCAGACTGGCGAAACATTACCCGGTGCCAACGTAGTGATCCAGGGGACCACGACCGGTACGGTTACAAACATTGACGGTGAATATACCTTCAGTGTGCCGGTTGGAGATGTTACCCTGGTAGCCAGCTTCATCGGGTATGATTCAATGGTGCGCACCATCACTATTGGAGAGGACGAAACCATTGTATTGAACTTTGCACTGAGGCTCGATGTGGAAACACTTGAAGAGTTTGTGGTGATCGGCTATGGTATTCAGCGCCGCACAGATGCCACAGGTTCTGTTATCACCGTTGGGGAGCGTGATTTTAACATGGGTAACATCACTACTCCCGGTGAATTGCTTCGGGGTAAAATGCCCGGTGTACAAATTACGTCAGCAGGCGGGGCACCCGGCTCCGGAGAAACCATCCGAATCAGGGGTGGTTCTTCCCTGAGGGCCGACAATGACCCGCTGATCGTTATCGATGGGGTGCCCATCGAAAGCCAGGGAGTGCCCGGGTTAAGAAACCCGCTCTCCACCATCAACCCAAATGACATTGAGTCATTTACGGTACTGAAAGATGCATCTGCAACCGCCATCTACGGATCACGTGCATCCAATGGTGTTATCCTGATCACCACAAAACAGGGTAAACGCGACATGCCATTGCAGTTGAATTATGCAGGAACCTACTCCCTTTCTTCCAATATCAGGACTGCCGATGTACTTGGTGCAGATGAGTTCCGCAGCCTGGTAAATGAACGTTACGGCGACAGGCCCTCTGTAATAGGCATGATCGGAGACGCCAACACCATCTGGCAGGACCAGATCTTCCGCGACGCCATTGCCCATGATCACACCTTCAGCGCAACCGGTGCTTTCAGAGGACTTCCCTATCGTATAGCCGTTGGTTACAAAGAAGAAGAAGGGGTGCTGCTCAGGGACCATATCCAGAGAGCCTCAGCAAGCATCAATCTTAATCCCAGCTTTTTCGATGATCACCTGAACGTTACCTTAAACGCCAGGGGTGTGAATATCGAAAACCAGTTTGCCAACGAAGGCGCCATCGGCGCTGCCGTGGCTTTTGATCCCACACAACCTGTCATGGTAGAAGGTGGTAAGTTTGGAGGTTACTTTACATGGGAAGAGGGTGGCATACCAAAAGGTGTTGCCACAAATAACCCGGTCGCCCTTCTGGACCTTACCAATAACCAATCAACCGTAAACCGCCTGATCGGTAACCTTCAGTTGGACTACAAAGTTCACTGGTTGCCCAAACTGCGGGCGAATATGAATCTTGCTTATGACTATTCTGAATCGGAAGGAACAAACTTTACTCCCGACTATGCAGCATGGGCTTATGTTTCCGGGGGATCTGACGGCATCTATGATCAACAAAGAAAAAACACATTGTTTGACTTCTACCTGAACTATGGCGATGAACTGCCATCCATCAACAGCCGTTTTGATATTATGGGTGGTTATTCCTGGCAACACTTCTGGAACAAAGGATCATCCTATGTAACCAACATCCCCGGCAACATCGCCGGTACTGATTTCAGGATATTCGAAGATGTCAACTACGAACAGGAGCATTACCTGATCTCTTTCTTCGGAAGAGCAAACTACTATTTCATGGAGCGTTACATCATGACCTTTACCCTGCGTAATGACCATACATCACGCTTCTCACCTGAAACACGCTCCGGCGTATTTCCCTCAGCAGCTTTTGCATGGCGTATCGACCAGGAAGACTTCATGGCCAACCTGCCTGCTTTCAATGAGTTAAGATTGCGTCTTGGGTGGGGTATTACCGGGCAGCAGAACGTAACCGGCAACTATTATCCCTATCTCGCGCGCTACACACGCAGCCGTGAAGGTGCCAGCTACCCCTTCGGTATCGGCAACTTCCTGCAAACCTGGAGACCGGAAGGTTATGACATCAACATCAAGTGGGAAGAAACAACCACTTACAACCTGGGTATCGATTATGCCCTGTTTGATGACAGATACTATGGTTCTATTGACATTTATCTGCGCGAAACAGATGACCTGATCAACGAAATCCCGATCCCGGCCGGAACAAACCTCACCAACTTCATTGTTACCAATATCGGCAGCATGGAAAACAGGGGGGTGGAGTTCAGTATTTTCACCCGGCCTGTTGTCAGGGAAGATCTTCGCTGGCAAATCGGATTCAACGCCACATACAACGAGCGCAAGATCACCAGGCTAACCGCCGTTGATGATCCCACTTACATTGGTATTCAAACAGGTGGCATCTCCGGTGGTGTAGGAAACTTTGCCGGTATACACAGTGTGGGTCAGACACCCGGTTCTTTCTATGTGTATCAGCAGGTGTATGACCAGGATGGCAACCCAATTGAAGGTCTGTACGTTGACCGTAGCGGCGATGGAACCATCAGCTCTGCTGACCTGTTCCATTTCAAAAGCCCCATGCCCGATTACTTTTTCGGAATCACCTCAGAGGTCACTTATAAAGACTGGACCTTCTCCTTTGCCGGTCGTGCAAATATCGGAAACTATGTTTACAATAACGTAAGCTCTATGAATGGTGAGCTTAGCAGATTGCACAGACCCGAAGGGCCATACCTGAGCAATATAACCAGTGATGCACTGGATGTGATGTTCAACAACGCCCAATACCTGTCAAGCTTTTATGTACAGGATGGTTCATTTTTCAAAATGGATCATATTACGCTGGGATATAATTTCATTGACGTCATGAACACCGGCGCAAATCTGAGTCTGTCGGCCGTAGTACAGAATGCTTTCATGATTACAGGTTACAAAGGCCTTGATCCGGAAGTGGCAAACGGTATTGACAACAATATCTATCCGCGGCCGCGTATTTTTGCACTCAACGTCAATCTCCGGTTTTAATAAACTCACAACAAGATAGCATTATGAAAAAATTGAAAGTATTCACAATCATAACAGCAGCCTTCCTGATCGCTTTTTCATCCTGTATGAAAGATCTGGATACTGTACCACTGGATGATACAGAAATCACAGCTGCCGAGATTTTTGAAGACCCCGCGGCATACACCGAAATCCTTGCTAAATTGTATGCAGGATTAGCAGTGAGTGGCCAGCAGGGACCTGCGGGAATGCCCGACATCGGCGGTATCGATGAAGGTTTTGGACAATACCTTCGCGCCATGTATTACCACCAGGTGCTGACCACCGATGAAGCAGTAATCGGATGGGATGACCAAACCATCAAAGACCTGGTTTACCAAAGCTGGACAGCAAGCGATGTGTTTGTTTCAGCAATGTATTACCGTATCTTTTATCAGATCGCCCTGGCAAATGAATACATCCGTCAAACAACCGATGACCTGTTGGATGACAGGGGTGTTACAGGAGAATTAAGGGAACAGGTTGCCGTTTACCGTGCGGAAGCAAGGTTCCTGAGAGCCTTTAGTTACTGGCATGCCCTGGATATTTTCGGCAATGTGCCTTTTGTAACTGATAAAGACCCCATTGGTGCATTCCTGCCAGAACAGACAAATACCAGCGACCTGTTTAACTACATTGAATCGGAGCTTATTGAGATCATTCCTCTGATGAATGAAGCCCGCACAAGTGTTTATGGCCGCGTTGACCGCGCTGCCGCATGGATGTTGCTGGCAAAATTGTATATGAACGCGGAGGTCTATACGAATCAGGCCAAATACACCGAAGCACTCACCTATCTGAACCAGATAATCAATGCCGGCTACTCTCTTGAAGATGAATACGCGCATTTGTTCAATGCCGATAACTATTTGAGCGATAACGAGATCATCATGACTGTTCCTTACCATGGAATCGAAACCCAGACATTTGGAGGCACCACCTTTTTGATCAAAGCCTCCATAGGCGGCGACATGGAAGTGGCCGACTCAGGAGTGGATGACGGTTGGGGCGGTTTGCGCACTACGCCGGAGTTTGTGTCTTTATTTGATGAAAACGACGGCCGCGCAATGTTTTTCACTGACGGACAAACTCTTGAGATCAGCAATCTGGGAGATTTTCAGAATGGCTATGCCATTCGTAAGTTCACCAACCTGACCAGGGACGGGCAACCGGGTTCAAACCTTCAGTTTGCTGACACCGACTGGCCCATTTTCCGGCTGGCCGATGCATATCTGATGTATGCAGAAGCTGTGTTGAGAGGCGGATCAGGTGGCAGCTCAGCCACAGCTTTGGACCTTGTTAATGCCATCAGGGAAAGAGCTTTTGGCGGCAATTCAGGGAATATCACCGCCGGTCAGCTTACGCTCGACTTCATCCTGGATGAACGCGGCAGAGAGCTTTACTGGGAAGGTCACCGACGCACAGACCTGCTGCGTTACGGACGCTTCGCCGGTGACGCGTACCTTTGGTCATGGAAAGGTGAATCACGCGACGGGTTACCCACAAATACAAGGTATAACCTGTTCCCCATTCCGGATGCCGATATCACGGCCAACCCGAATCTGGTACAAAACCCCGGTTATTAATCACAGAAATAAAAAAAATCAAATATGATGAAAAGAACAGCAATCATTTTTGCCATAATTTTCGGGATCGGGATACTGAACTCCTGCGAGGAAGACAAAGACCATGTACTGGACATGTCTGAAGCAGTAGCTCCCCAGTTTACCAACCCCGAACATGGCAGCGCATATATTCTTGAAGAAGAAAATGAGGCAGAACTGCTCTTCACCTTCCAGTGGAGTGATGCCGAATACAAAGCAGAAGGGCTGCCTGACGTAAGGTATCTCATGCAGGCCGTGAAGACCAGCAATGGGTGGGAAAATCCCGACTCCATCATCGACATCGTAGAAACAAGAGAAACGAGTCATGAAATGACAGTAAGAGGTTTGAACCGCATTGCCTTCAATCGTTTGAATATTCCCGCTTTTGAAACGGACGAAATATCATTCCGCCTGATGGCATTCCTTACCCGTGCAAATACCCAAACCTGGTTGTTCTCAGAGCCTCTTGACATTACCGTAACCACTTACGAATCCGTTGGTGAGGCATCCATACTGAATGTTCCCGGAAGCTACCAGGGGTGGGACCCCGGCAACAACCAAACAGTAGTTTATTCGCCCGAGGATGACGACCTGTATGAAGGCTATCTTTTCTTTGAAGAAGACGATACCGAGTACAAGTTTGCCAAAGGCAGCTGGGACGTAAACTGGGGTGACGACGATGCCGACGGCAACCTGCAACCCGACGGTGCAAACATCATAGCCGAACTGGCTGGTGTTTACCGGATCAATGCTGACCTCAACGAATTTACCCATACACAGTTCCGCACCGAATGGGCACTCATCGGTAGTGCAGCAGAAGGTTGGGACACCGATGTACCCATGGAAGTTGACCTGGAATACTGGGAAGAAAACTGGAAAGTACGTTACGTAATTACCCTGGATCTTGAGCCCGGCCATTTCAAATTTAGGGCAAACGGCGCATGGGATCCTCCGGCAGGTTTGAACATGGGTATCGATGAAGATGCAGAAGAAGGCGTGCTGATGTACGGCGGATTCGGTAACGATATCCCCATTGATGAAGCCGGAACATATACCGTAATTCTCGACTTGACCGGTCCTGTTTACCGTTACGAGTTACACAAAGAATAAAGGTCCGGTATTTGGTTAATTGTTGTTTGAACACAAGAGACGTAACCGTTTGGTTGCGTCTCTTTTTTTATGCGGCATTGTGAATTGCCGGTATATTGATGAATAGGAAAAACCTTATGCGTGTCCGCGATAATTACCGGAATACTATAAGGCCGATGTAAACTGGTTCAAAAAGCGCAGGTCGTTTTCGAAAAACATCCTCAGGTCTCTGACCTGGTAGATGTTCATAGTGATCCTTTCGATACCCATGCCAAAGGCATACCCCGTAAATTTTTTGCTGTCGATGCCGCAGTTATCCAACACATTGGGGTCCACCATGCCGCATCCGAGTACCTC
Source organism: Bacteroidales bacterium (assembly GCA_007122505.1). Taxonomy (GTDB): domain Bacteria; phylum Bacteroidota; class Bacteroidia; order Bacteroidales; family UBA7960; genus PUPG01. The sequence goes on from SKTQ01000045.1 coordinate 8,871, forward strand.
GATCCAGCCGCTGTATTTGCAAATCGGGCATCCGGGGCCTCCGCAAATATTGCATGACACATCCATTTCTGCCGACGGTTCCGTGAACGGAAAAAAGGATGGCCTTAAACGAATCCGGGTCTCTTCGCCAAACATTTCACGGGCGAAATACAGCAAGGTTTGTTTCATATCGGCAAAAGATACGCCTTCATCAATATACAAACCCTCTACCTGGTGGAAGATACAATGTGCCCTGGCTGATATGGCCTCATTGCGAAATACCCTGCCCGGCGAAATGGTTCGGATGGGTGGTTGTTGATTTTCCATCACCCTCACCTGCACAGACGAAGTATGTGTACGCAAAGCAATATCAGGCTGTTTTTCAACAAAAAAGGTGTCCTGCATATCGCGGGCCGGATGCTCTTCCGGGAAGTTTAATGCGCTGAAGTTGTGCCAGTCATCTTCAATCTCCGGACCCTCGGAAATCACAAATCCGATCTTTTCAAAAATCGTGTTGATTTTATTTCTTACCACCGAAAGGGGGTGTCTGCTGCCAATGGGGTTAAAAACAGCCGGGCGGGTCATATCCGGTTTGCTGTCCGACTCTGCCTGACCGGCAGCCTGTTCTTCAAGTGCGGTCTTTAAGTCTTGTACCTTTTGCGTTGCGGTTTGCTTTAGTTCGTTCAACAGCCGCCCAATCTCCTTTCGCGCTTCCGGCTCTACATGTCTGAAATCTTGGAAAAGAGAAGAAATGGCCCCTTTTTTTGACAGCATCCTCAGGCGAAATGCTTCCAGCTCTTCCGCTGTTTTTGCCTCAAAACTCTTCACCTCCTTTAGCAGAGCATCAATTTTTTCTTTCATTTGTTAGATAGATTTGAGAAAAGCAAACATGATGTTCACCTTTCCATTTCAATACATCACCAAAAATGCTGCGGCACCAAAACTTCGTGTTCGATGCTTAATGTACCGGCATGATGAGTTGCCGATGGCTCAATAACATTCGGGCAATGAAACTATTCCAGTATCTCCATGCGGACGATGGATACATCCTCCACCGGCCTGTCCCTCTGGCCGGTTTCCACGCCGGCTATCCGGTCAATCACGTCCAGGCCTTCAGCCACATACCCAAAAACAGTGTATGCATCGTCGAGATGAGGTGTGCCCCCGATGGTGGTGTAGGCTTCAAGCTGTTCTTCACTGAAATTGATACCCCTGGCCTGCTCCATCTGGGCAAGTTCACTCTCTGCCCATACGCGACCCTGTACAATATAGAACTGGGACCCGGATGATCTTCTTTCGGGGTTAGCCTGGTCGCCCTGACGGGCAGCGGCCAGCGCACCCTTGTGATGAAACAGACCGTTAATGATTTCAGCCGGAATGGTATATCCCGGACCGCCGGTTCCCAGGGGTTCACCAGGAACAGCATCCCTGCTCAGAGGATCACCGGTCTGAATCATAAAACCACTGATCACCCGGTGAAACAACAGGCCGTCATAAAAACCATCCCGCACTAGTTTGATAAAGTTATCGCGGTGTTGCGGGGTTTTGTCATACAATGCAACCACGATATCTCCTTTATTGGTGCTGATCAACACCCTGGTTGACGCCTCAGTGCCCGTTTCCAGGTTGCCTGCGGTACTGCCACTCCGGTTGCAGCCTGCAACCAGGAATATTCCCAATAAGAATAATGAAATCAGAGAAATACTGTTTTGCTTTTTCATTTTTGTAAGATTTTTGAAGGCCAAAGTTACACATTATGTGTATTTCTCACAATATTCACAAAAAAACCCAAGCCTTATTAGTATCAGACCTCCTGATGCTACCACTGAACATCAATTAGCTACAACTCTTGTGTCGCAAAATGGTAATGTGGCGATTTATATAAGGGTTTTTATAAGCTCCCACCCTGTGAATCTGTTTTATAATATCTTAATTCTTTGTGTTTTTCTTTGCGACCTTTGCGGTGAAAAAAAATTACCACTAAGACACGGAGGACACAAAGTTCTCATCTGCGAAAGTCTGCGAAGCTAATCTGCGTCCATCTGCGAGAAACAAAACAAAGCAAATAAATATTTCTCGCTGATCTACGCAGATAAAAAACGCAGATAAGCGCTGATTTTTAAATCATTTTCAGCATCTTTGTGCAGCACTTTGTGCTCTTTGTGGTAAAAAAACAGCCACAAAGTACTGCACTGAGTTTGTCGAAGTGGCACAAAGGATACAAAAAATGCGACACCAAAAAGTGCGACAGATCAGGAGTTCTGAGTATAGAGTTTTTCCTGCGGGGAAAATTCCCTAAAGAGGTGGGTAAAAGCGTGCAATAAAGCTGCCCGAGATTGATCAGTTAAATGATGGGTTAGACCAGGAAAGGGGCACGAACAATTGCAAACCACTATCGCTGTTTTTCAACCGGCCACTGAAATTACCTTCCACCTGGAGGCCCATTTTTATGTAATGTTCTACAGAAGCAGCATTTCTGACAACAGTATTCAGTTCCACTCGAAATACATTGCTGTGCTTCTTTTCGATCTCACCAAAAAGCCAGTTTACGATGTCTGTTTCCCTGCCCCCCGCAGTACTGTCCAATCTCGAAAAAAAAGTAAACTCCCTCAAATACACACCTTCATCCTGGCTCCTGCCCGTAGCCCGGTAATCATGAATCTCACCTATGAGCTCCAATTCGTCCATGTGGTTTTCCACAACCAGCATATTTCCTTTCCGGATATTCTTATCCACAAACTCTTCCATGAAGCCAACCGGAACAAGGGAAGCGCTGGGCAGCTGTTTGGCCCTGGCAATGCTTTCGCGAATCAAATGATGGATTTTATCTTTATCGGCATCTTTGGCTGTGCGGATGGTATAATGATGTGACATGATATGGTTGGATTGATGAATTATCTGCAAAATGATGAGGAGAAGGCTCAAACGTCTGTTTAAAACATTGATTTTCAGTGCTTTATTGTTTTGGCAAAGATGCAAAAAGAAATTGAATTATGTTCAGGATTGTCATTTTTTTCATGATTTTTTGTGATGAACGGGCAGTTAGAATAGTTATGCGGGCTTATTTGAATGCTTGCTGATTGAACATCAGAAAGCCAAAATTGATCATAAAGACCCATGTTTCTCTTTCATCATGCAGATACGACATGCTGATTGTCAAAGGTCCGGGGGGGGTATGATACACCAGTGCCAGGTTGGCCGCCGGCTGAGGTTTTATAGCTGCATCATCAATCAAAGGTCTTTGTGAAGGCCCCTGGGTAATGGTTTGCAACGGCTGAAACAGGTGCGCTTCTGCCTGGATGCTGGCTGATCCTGACAAATTGTAAATGGTTTTTAGCCCGGCAGCCAAATAGTTGTTGGC
>SKTQ01000295.1 GCA_007122505.1 Bacteroidales bacterium
CAATAAAACTTACGCTAACAAAAGGAGGCTATCTGCCTGTAGAAGAAGAAATTTTGGCTTTCAACCGGGAAGACGAGCGCTGGATCGTCCAGCTTACACCAAAACTCACTCCCGAATTAAGTCCTCCAATCAGACAAGCCATTGAAGATGGTTACTTCGTAGTTTACTTCGATAACGATTACCCGGATCCAAATACATGGAAGAGTCATACAGATGAAAACTATGAAGAACTTTACCTGCAATATCTGGCAAAACTGCCCGAGTTTATTGAAAAGTCTGCAAACTCCCGACTGGAAGTCATTGCTTTGTTTACTGGCATAGAAAATGGCATGGAGCAATTGCAGTGGTTTATGCAACACCTGCTTGACGAACTTGAAGACGGCAAAAACATCGTTCTTTCATTTACTTCACATACCAGTCCGATTGCTTCCGACAGATACAACATGCTTCTTTCCAACAGGCGTTTCGCGGCTGTGAAAAACTTCATGGTTGAATGGGAAAATGGGGCACTTGTCCGCTTCTTGGATAATGGCAGCCTTGAATATACACATGTTGCAAAAGGATCAAGCGAAGCAAAACCCGGCATATCATCAGATCGGGACAATGAGCCTGAGTCTGTATATGGAGTGGATGCTTCCAGAGAACGAAGGGTAAATATTTATTGGGATGTGAAGTAAGGATCAGGCAGTGATTCATTATGGTCTAAATTTTTGAATCACATCAAAATGACTGTCATACAATAATCCAAATGGATTGAACCCATTATGCAATCTTAAAAAACGGGCACTTGCGAATGCAGGTGCCCGTTTTGCTTTTTTGCTTCTGTGACTTTACTCCGCATCGCGCACGCATCGCACCGACAACCCCATGCTTTTGGGAAGAGGATCACGAATTACACGGCCGCCGGCACGACTCATCTCCCGGGCACGGGCCGAAACATCTGAAAACTCAGTGCTAGTCCACCAATAGCCCAAAAGGCCAATGCTCAAAAAGACACCATTGTTACTACGCATACCACCGGGCAGAGCATAAAAACCAAAATCATCTGTGCCATAATGCACATTGTGTTCATTCCAGCGTGGATGCTCCTCCACATTGCAATCACCAAGAGCCGGTGAATTCACCTGGCGACATGATTTTAACCGGTTGCCTACATTCAGTGCGGTAATATAACCATAACCGGCTATGAGGAAGTTTGTCAGATTGGTCCAATCTTCATCTGATGGCACACGCCAACCCTCAGGACACAAACCCCGCGGATCATTAACGGCATACCAGTTATACAGTTTGCCGTATGCCGCAACCATATCATCATCTGAATCAATTCCCAATACGCCATCACAAAATGGCCCGCCCAAATAAGGGAAAATGGTATAAGCTCCTGCAGTGGTACTGGTCCAGCCCGAATCATTAAGACCCGTTACAATAGGACTGCCGTCATTATACCTTGTGGTACGTAAATTGCCTACCATCCAATGCTGATCACCCACTGTGACATAATCATAAAGGTTTCCGTCAATGTCTGCGACCAATGATACCAGCCCGGCCTCTATCAGTACGTTATATATCATCTGCTCCAGGCCTGTTACCGTCTCTGCACTGCCGGCATGCATGGCATATGGGACACTAAGAAACTGGGTGGTACCGCTTATGGAATAATCATCACCCCCGGTTGGATCCACCTCTAAATGAAGAAAATAAAGACCACCTGACCAGTCAATGTCCGGAAAAATGCCGGTAACAGGATTACCCTCACCGATAATCATTGTAATTAAGCCATTTTGATTGCTTACCAGGTTATGGGTCTCCACATAAACAACTTCTCCCTCAAAAGATCCGTGTAGTATGCTAACTCTCACGCCTACAGGATGATTCACTATCAGGTTATTCTGGTTATCACGAACAACCGACTGGTGACTAATACCCTGCGGCAACTGTGAAAATGCACTGGTGCCGATTATCATCAGCAGCAATGCCAGTATTTTATGTGCTCTCATAAATGCAAATATATAAATAATTGTTTAATAAAGCCAAATTAACAAATTTCAAAAAAATACCTATCTTTACGGCCACAAAATCAAACCCATGCCATACGGCTTTCTTAAATATCACCACAAATTTTTCATCATCATCATTGTGGCCGCCTCCCTGATTGGCGGCACCAATTCCTGCCAAAGCAACCAAAAAGCGCACAACAGGGAATCTGTTACAGAAGCACTCCAGGAAGAACCTGCCGGAGAAACACCGAATGAGTTAAATAATTTTCCATCCACAGCTCCTGCATTTCCCGACACCATTACATACGTCCTTCCTGACGGATATGAACTGTTAATTTACCTCAGGGGAGATGAGTTTGGCCATGTGGCAGTCACCGTTGACGGGTTTTATTTACTGATGAATGATGACGGGTACTATGAATATGCAAGAAAAGTCAACAGCACATTGTCCGGCACAGGTATTATTGCCAGAAACAGAGAAGACAGGAATGAAGACGTGTTGCGGATGCTCGATTCCTTGCAGGAGTGAGAAGCTGTCTGGAAATTCAAACCACAAACAATTGACAATAACCAAATAAACCCCATATTTTTATGCTCACTGTTGCAAAAATTACAAAACCGGTCTTTCTTTCTGTTTTCACTGGACAATTGATGACAGTTATTCTTGCAGGAATCCTTATTTTAACTCCCAACTTGTCTGTGATGGGTGTTCCGGCATATCCCCATCCTATCCAGTTTACTCAGCCTGATGGTACCACCATAACCATACTCCTGAAAGGAGACGAACGGATAAACTGGGCTGAAACCCTTGACGGCTACAGCATCCTGGTCACAAAGGAAGGCTATTATGAATATGCCGTTCATGATGAATACGGCGATATGGTTTTTTCCGGGCGAAGGGTGTCTGAAATCGGTATGCGGGGAACAGAGGAGAAACAATGGTTGGAAAGTATTCCGAAGGGATTGTTTTTTAGCGACAGGCAGACAGAAATAATGAGGCAGGTCTGGAACATAAGGAAAGAGGAGTCATCCCGCTTCCCTTCAACCGGAGAGCGCACATTGATCGCCATCCTGATGCAAACGCCTGATGTTCCCTTTACAAAAACACAAGCGGATTTTGACGCACTGCTTAACCAGATTGGATATACAATTGGTGGAGCAACAGGAAGCTTAAAGGATTACTACCTGGAAAATTCGTATGGGCTGTTTGACCTTACGGTTGATGTGGTTGGCCCATATACTGCACAACATAACATGTCACATTACGGCTCTACCTGGGCCGGTGCCAGACAACTGGCCACAGAAGCTGTGCATCTGGCCAATCCGGATGTTGACTATTCAGAATATGACAACAATGGTAATGGATGGGTTGAAGGTATTTACATGATCTTCGCAGGTTATGGTGAAGAAGCCGGGGGCGGCCCCAATACCATCTGGTCGCATGCCTGGAACATAGACCCGGTGCAGCTCGACGGTGTATGGATCAGCCGCTATGCATGTTCGCCCGAGTTGCGGGGAAACAGCGGTACCAATATCACACGCATAGGGGTCATTGGTCATGAATTTGGTCACATTCTTGGCGCACCGGATTTTTATGACACCGATGGCAGCGGATCCGGCGGCTCATTTACCGGTACGGGTGCATGGGATATGATGGCGGGAGGCACATGGAACAACGGTGGTGCCACACCGGCCCATCACAATGCATACACTAAAACACATATATACCAATGGGCACACCAGATTATTATCAATCAACCGGGTTCTTTCACACTCAACAATGCCATTGAGCACTACGACAGTTTCTACCGCATTAACACCAATACACCGGGAGAATATTACCTCCTGGAAAACCGCCACCATATCGGTTTTGATACACACATCCCCGGAGAAGGGATGATCATTTACCATGTGCATAAAGAAATTCCCGCCTCCGGCAACTCGGTCAACGTGGGACACCCGCAGAAGATGTATCCCGTTTGCGCGGGCTCAAATATCGATCCGATCGGACCGCCCTGGACATACGGGCAAATCAACACACCGCAAACCCCATTCCCAGGAAGCACGAACCAAACCAGCTTCAGCGACATCTCCACACCCAGCAGCCTGTCATGGGCAGGAGATGAAACCAACAAACCTTTGACAAACATCACCAGAAATGCTGCCGATCAAACAGTTAGTTTTGATTTCATGTCGGATGTGGAAGTGATAACCGACTGGATGCATTGGGACGATGGCAGACATGAAGGCTCCGTAGGATTGGGCAGCGGTGGGGTGTACCAGATTGCTCACCGTTTTGAACCTGAAGACATGCTTTCTTTTTCAGGATTTCAAATTAGCGGCATCAGGCTTTTTATTGGCAACCTGCCAACCTCAGCCGCTGTCAAAATATGGCAAGGACCATCACAGGACAGCCTTCTGGAAGTGGTTCATCAAGACTTTACACCACCTTCACCCAACGGCTGGGTGGAAGTACAGCTGGATGAACCCTATCTCATTAACCCAAACCTCGAATTATGGTTCGGAGCCGAATACGATGACCCGGGAGCAAATGTTTTCACCGCTTCAAGAGATATTGTCACAGACCATGATGGCAAAGGAAATCTCATACGCATGAATATCACCGACCCTGAAGCCTGGCTGCCGCTGACAAACTGGAACATCACCGGTGACTGGAATATCCAGGCAAGACTATTACTGGCAAACCTCAGCATCATCACCTATGACGTGGCCGGCGGCGAAGGCGAAATTACCGCTTACAGCGATGATGCCGAAGTGGACAGCGGAGATGTACTCCCCTTCGGACATGATATCGTATTCCATGCGACACCGGAAACCGGATTCGGGATTACTCAATGGACCATTAACGGAGAAGTGATACCGGAATATACGGTAGACACCCTGGAAATACACGATTTATCCGGTCACGTTAATGTGATGGTGACATTTCAAGAAATTTATCATATTGTTGATTTCTTTGTTGAAGAAGGCCCGGGCGAGCTTAACGCAACAGTAAACAATAACCAAATCCAACCCGGTGAAGACATCCAGGAAGGCAGTGACATATTATTTACCGCCATGCCTCACCCGGGAAATCGCGTACAATACTGGAAGCTTAATGGTGAAGTGCTGGACGGATTTACAGAAGATACTTATTCTGTTATATTTTTGGATGGGGATATCACCGTGAGTGTGGCCTTTGAAGAGGCGCTCAACACCGGTGAAATAGACCCGCCTTCTCTTGCCGTTTTTCCAAATCCTGCCAGGGATCAAATTTTTATTGAAGCAGGGTCGCAAATAACCAGTATCCGGCTGATCGATATCCGGGGACAAACCGTTAAGGTATTAGCCGCTGATGGAACCCATGCACAAATATCTGTTGCAAACATGGCCGAAGGCCTTTATATACTGCAAATCAACACGGAAACCGACATTCTAAACAAACGAATACAAATTAATCCGGCATTCTGACAAAAATTACAGGCTAAAAGTAAACCTGGCATCCTCCGGTCATTATAAATATTGTAAAAAAATGCCGGAAGAGAATGATTCATCACCAATTAAATGCAAAAAAATGTATTTTTGCGTGCAAAATCGACTTATCAAATCACTTATCAACAAAAAAAAGAAAAAATGAAAAAGTACTGGTTTTTAATGATTCTACCTGTTTTGTTCATGGCGTCTTGTGCGCCGGCTGAAAGGGATAATCCGTTTTTCAGCGAGTATGACACCCCATTTGGTGTACCTCCGTTTGACCTTATAGAGAATGAGCACTTTGAACCCGCCATTCTGGAAGGTATTCGTCAACATGAGGCCGAAATTCAGGCAATAGTTGACAACCCTGAACCACCAACATTCGAAAACACGATTGAAGCACTGGAGTATTCAGGCGAGATGCTTGGGAGAGTGCTTCGTGTTTTCTACAACTTCAATTCTTCCCTGACAAGCCCGGAGATTCAGCAGATCGCGCAGAACATGTCGCCAAAGCTGTCGAATCATTCAGACAACATTCGCCTCAATCTTGACCTGTTCGCCAAAGTGCAAGCTGTATATGAACAGAAAGATGACCTGCGCCTCAATGACGAACAGATGCGTTTGCTGACAGAAACCCACAAGGGTTTTGTTCGTAGCGGAGCAAACCTCCCACCCGAACAACAGGAACGCCTGCGTGAGATCAACGCAGATCTTTCCATGCTTACACTGCAGTTTGGCCAGAATGTACTTGGCGAAACCAATGCATTCCGGATGGTGATTGATAATGAAGATGACCTCTCCGGTTTGCCCGAATCAGCCATTGAAAGTGCTGCAGAGCTGGCTGCTGCCGAAGGAAAGGAAGGCAAATGGGTATTCACCCTGCATAACCCGAGCGTAATGCCATTTCTGTATAACGCCGACAACCGCGAACTGCGCAAAAAAATGCAGCAGGCACATATTCATAGAGGCAACAACGACAATGAGTTTAACAACCGTGAGATTTTGGCAAATATTGCCAATTTGCGGCTGGAACGCGCAAATCTGATGGGCTACGAAACACATGCCGATTTTAGCCTTGTAGAAACCATGGCAGGTAGTGTAGAAACCGTGATGAACTTTGTGGATGAAGTTTGGGAACCGGCCATCGCGCTGGCAAAGGAAGAAGCACAGCTTCTCCAGCAAATGATCTATGATGACGGCTTTGACTTCACCCTGGAGCAATGGGACTGGAGATATTATGCCGAAAAAGTTCGCCGCGAAAAATATGATCTCGATGAGCAGGAAGTACGCCAGTATTTTGAATTAAATACCGTACGTGACGGAATCTTTATGATTGTGGACAAACTCTGGGGGCTGCAGTTTGTTGAACGTACTGATGTGCCCAAATATCACCAGGATGTTCAGGTTTTTGAAGTTCTGGAGGCTGACGGCTCGCATGTAGGTATTCTGTATATGGATTTCCATCCGAGAGACAGCAAGCGTGGTGGTGCCTGGATGAGCAGTTTCCGCAGCCAGCGTGTTGATCCTGATGGCCGTTTTATACATCCGGTGATCACCATCGTTTGCAACTTTTCTCCCCCTACTTCCACCAGGCCATCACTGCTTACCTATGATGAAATGACAACCTTCTTCCATGAGTTTGGACATGCCCTCCACGGTTTGCTTTCAGATGTCACATACCCAAGCCTCGCCGGAACGGCAGTTCCCAGGGATTTTGTTGAGCTTCCCTCGCAAATCATGGAAAACTGGGCCAATGAACCGGAAGTAATGAGAACATTTGCCCTGCATTTTGAAACCGGTGAGCCGATGCCCGATGCACTGATGGACCGTATCGTTGAGAGTGCCCATTTCAACCAGGGCTTCGCAACAGTAGAGTTCCTGATGTCGACCTATCTGGATATGGAGTATCACACCATTACCCAACCTTTCCCCGAAGACAAGCTTGATCAGGCATCAATCATGGTAGAAGAAGAAACCATTGAAAAGTATGGTATGATTCCTGAAATCCATTATCGCTGGGCCAGCACCAACTTTCAGCATATTTTCTCCGGTGGTTATGCAGCAGGCTACTACAGCTATCTGTGGTCAGGGCTTCTGGATGCCGATGCCTATGAGGCTTTCCGCGAAACAGGAGATGTATATGACCAGGAAACAGCACGCTCTTTCCGTGAAAACATCCTCGAAAGAGGCAACACCATAGATGCTATGGAAATGTATGTAAACTTCCGCGGTCGCGAACCCATCATCGAACCCTTACTGCGTCAGCGCGGCCTGCTTCGAGATTAAGACTGCAAAGCACACCATCAATAAAAAGACCCACCGAAAGGTATCCCCTTCGATGGGTCTTTTCTTTTTGAGAACAACCGGGTGATTGTTAACCAATGGATTGATCAGCAGAACGTCCCCTCAAAAGTATATCCTACTTCTCACTGATCAACTGGATTGACAGGGAAATCAGAAATTCAACAATCTGATTCCCGCGCTGAAGGGAACAAGTTCAGGCCCCTTGTCCTGACGAAACATATCGTTGAGCGCATAAGTGGCAAAAAGGTTTATTTGACCCCATCCAATGGTTACCATGGCCTCATAGCGAAATGGTGCGAGAAAAAAGTCATCACGGTCCTTATCAGTTTGCCGGCTGCCTTCATCCCTGTAAACCTGTTTTGTATGGCTGCGCAAACGTACACCGGTATTTACCCCGGCAGCAATATGGAATGGCGTTGAACCGTTTTGGCGGTTTCTTGTCTGAAACTCCATCATGAGGGGAACATTCAGATGTGAAACCGTCAACTTGTTTCTTCTGAAATTGTAGATGGTATCCGTGAAATGCTCCAGTTGGTCATCTCCTGTTACCAAACGGATATTATTGGCAAAACGATAATTGTTCCAGCTGAAACCCACACCGGTGTACAAGCCAAAAGCACTATGGGCACCCCTGGCCAAAACCATATTTTGCTGCCAGAGATTGAGATTTACCTGTATGGAGTTGTTGTATTCCAGATCCATAAATTCTGACTCAGGTTCAAGGTTCAGGCTTCTGTCGGGGCTTGTGTATCCATTGATCCCCAAATAGAAGCCGGTCCATTCATTGCGCCATACATACCGGCGCAAAGGCCGTGTTCTAACCTCCGGCCTGCGGCCTTCAATTATTACTACCTCCCTGCGACCCACACCGACGATTAGTGTGTCATCTCCTTCGCGGTGAACCACTGTTGCTTCTTCCACAGGGAGTACGGATGGAGTTCTGTCCAAGCCTCTGATGGTGGCACCGGAGGATCTCTGATATCTGGTAACAGCGGGATTGCCCCTGACAATAATACCGGAAGCTCCGCTGGCCTCCACGTCGATGCTTTCGAGTACCGTAACTCGCACGCTGGCAGTACCTGAACTGCTTACTTTAGCCACCTCTGTATCCAGATCATATGCACGAACACCCGCAACTCCACCGGCGTTCAGGTTATGAAATGCTGTAGCACCTGACAAACGGATGTTGCTGGCCCCACTTATGTTGGTGGTCAGATCATCAACAAAAACCGTCAGATTCATTTCCGATGCACCGGAAACACGAAGCTTCATTACCGGCGCCGACAAAGTGCCAACGCTTTTGACAACGGATGCTCCGGAAGCATGAATCCGTTCATATACAGGTGCGGTAATATGCACATTGAGGTTCCTCAAATTGCGCTCACGCCCTGTGTAATCAATACTCAGAATACCATTTTCTACCCTTGTTTCAATAAACGCTAGATGTTCTTCGGGGGCATCAATTTCCACACGGAAAATTTCGCCCTGTGTTAGATTTACGCGGAACACACTACCTGCCTCAACCCCGGTAAATGGTTCAGTCTGGCGCAACTCCACAGCACTTTGTGCGTTCAGGAAAGCTGGGAATAAAAAGATTACTGCTAATAAAATTGTGGAAAGCATTGTTTTTGTTTTCATGACATTAAATTTTAAAAGATTCTTGTTTTCAATTGGTTGCAAAGGGATGTGTACATTGTGTTTTGCTTGTTTCAGAGCATTTGTATTGTATGAAATCATTCGGCTTTTTTGATTCTGCCAAGGCCGCTTCTGTTCGTAAAAACTTCTTCGGGTTCACCATGGTAAGTGATGGACCCTAAGCCACTGAGAGTTGCATGCAAACTGCCTGTAGCATAAACATGGGCCGCCCCTGCCCCCGATAAATGAATGCGCGACAAACCGGTTTTCAGGTTCTCCGCACGCAACTGGCTCGCTCCCGAAAGATCAGCCATGTGTTTGCCGGCAACACCCTCATAAAAAATATTGGCTGCACCTTCCACCTGTGTGACAAGTTCATCCACATCCAGCTCGAGTTTGATATCGGCTGCACCACTTACATTGATCCTCAGTTTTTGAACAGAAACGGGGCCGTCACTTTCCAGCCTGCACGCCCCACCTATGGTGATTTGCTCCAAATCTTCGTAAATGATAACCATCTCCAGTTTTGTAGGCCTTACAACACCTCTTTCTCTGCTACTGATATACAAAGTGTTATTCTTTACCTGGATATCGGTCAGATCATGTATGTTTTCGTCAGTTTCAAGAATCACTCCCGATTCTTTGCCCTCGGTAAGTTTCATGTTATACATTCCCGAAATGTTAACGGTCGTGAAATGATCCAGTTGATGGGTGGCAGTGATCACATTTCCGTCTCCATTGATCACATGACTGCTTCCGATTGTGCAGCCATTAAACAGGAAAAGAATTCCTGCAATCATGGCGAAAAACATTGTTTTGGCTATTGGTAATTGAGTTTTCATTTTTTTGATTTTAAAATTGATGATGTTTTTTCAGATGGAGTTATGACGCTGCACTTCTTAAAAAAGTTACAGCCTGCTCATTTTTTTTTGCTGCGGGATTAGAAAGGCGTGCTGGAATAAAAAAAGTACGCGAAACTATCTGAATTTCAACATATAAAATATTTTTGTCCAAATGCATGTAAGGAAGTTTTTTAGTATCAGAGGCTTTAAATGAACAGGAAAAATGAAGATAAATGAAAAAAAAATGGTATGTTCGCGTGTCGAATCAAATCATAAACCCAAAACAACCAAGCATGTACAAACATTTGATCTTTGTTTTCGCGGCAACTTTTTTATTGACTTCATGCGGACAGCAACCGCGGCAGGAAGCTGAAGAAGTTCAGCTTTCGACTGAAGAACGTGAGTTTCTTGACAACCTGGCCAGTCTATGCGGTCAGTCATTCAGAGGAGAAGAAGTATTCATGGCTGAAGGCAGGGAAAGCTGGGCAGAATATGACTTTGTGATGCATGTGACTGTATGCGAAGAAGATGCGGTACATATTCCCTTTCATCTGTCGGATGACACATCCCGTACCTGGATGTTCCTGGTTGAAGATGGCAGGTTGCGTTTCCGGCACGACCACCGTTATCCGGACGGCACCCCTGAAGCACAAACTTTATATGGCGGTTATTCCGATGGCAAAGGCACGGGTTTTGAACAGTATTTCCCAAAGGATGACTATTCGCGTGAATTGCTGCAGGGGCATTTTGGCAGAGAATGGCATGTGGTAATGGATCCCGAAATGACTACTTTTTCGTACCGCCTGCTTTATGCCGGGGAGATCGTTTTCCAGGCCGACTTCGACCTCACTGAACCCATTTAAAAACGTTACAGAGGGTTTCGTGTGCTTATAGTTTTTTAACTATTTGCTTTTTAGTATTTTGTGATTGTGTTTGAGCTGTTCTTCAGGGCGTTCCGTTTAACGCCGTGAATCCCATATCACATATGGATAATCTAGCTTTTCTTTGCGCTTTTAGCGTGATTTAGCTTTCTTTAAGCTTATCCAGCTGATAGCCGGCTTTCTCTGACAATTGATTGATCATTAGCAGCAAACGAACCGCACGGGTAATGGACCCGGACACCCTGTTTTTGCCAGAAGTTGTCGCTTTTTTTCTGAAACCGGCAAAATAAGCGGCAGAAAACAGCCACAATGTCAGCTGTTCAAACTGTTCTTTGCTGTAATACCATATTCCTTCATGCTGGTTGACACCTATGTATCTTTTTACAAGCGGATCATTAAGCATATCCAGCGCAAGGGTTTTCTGATCAATAACAACAGGATCCTCTGTGTTTTTTGCCGATTTTCTGCCGCGTGGCAATTTCTTGTCAAGAAAATCGAATACCGATGCTCCATATTTGACAAGAATCAGTATCAGCAGCTTGTCACGCTCAATGTCTGCGGGACTTCTGCCCGCGTGTTGCATAACTTTTTCAAGCATTGGTTCCGGCATCATGCCGGCAATAATATCGGCATATTTGTTTTGTAAGCCTTCCTGTGTGGACCTGAGCATCAGATATGCGAGCATAATCAGCGCATTTTCGCGGTATGTGTTTGATCCGGATAATACTACCAGGTCTTCAGGTGATGAATATTTAGTGCCGGCAATCAATGAGTTTAGAAAATGGTGTGAAATATTCAGGAAGTGCATGGCATCGGGTATTCCCTGCAGATGCTGCTCAAAAGTCTTGTTGACAGACTCTCCGGCAGCACCCAGACCGAAAGTTGTGCAAACCGATTGACTAAAATCACGAAAACGGTTCATCAGCACTTTTTGGCTTTCTTCCTGCTGTCCGTTTTGTGCGCCCCTGATAAGGTTTTCCGTCAACAATTGCATATTCTCAGGATCAAACATTCCCAGGAAGGCTTCATGCACAGCTGAAAGCTTTTGCATGGTCAACGCCATTTCAATACTG
>SKTQ01000054.1 GCA_007122505.1 Bacteroidales bacterium
ATTCCAGTCGCTGAATCCGTAAGCCACCCGGTTGGCGCCAACATTGGTTGAAGCAACCCTGTAAAAATTACTGGTCCAGTTTGGTAAACTTCCCCAAACTACCTCAACAAGAAGGTTGTCTTCACCATTGTATTCAAAGTATTCCTGCAACTCCCAGTGGTGCCAGCCTGTTGACATTGGCATCGTATAAGGGTTGGCATGGTAAACCTCAACGGCGTTTGCAGTATTGATGAAATTGGTAAGCACACTGCTTGAGGTATGCATCATCCTGATGTAGAAATTGGGCAACTGGTTGTGAGAGGTGGATGCATTGATGATTTCGAATGCAAGTTCCGTAATGGTTTTCTCACCTGCACCCAATTCTTCAGCGGTATATAGCATCTGACTACGGTTGGCCCTGTAGTAATTGTAGAAAGGATACTGGTTTGACTGCAGGGTGCCTTCTCCCAGCTGAGCGTCGGGTGTCTGTCCGATAATCAGAAGCTGCTGCGAATCAAAATGATGGGCATCTTCAACACTAAAGTGAATATCAACGAATGTGCCCTGCATGGTAGAAGGATGTGCCTCTACAGTGTAGGCCACCTGAACGGTTTCACCGGCAGGAATTATTTCATGCTCAATTTCATAGTCGTGGATGGTCAGATATGGGTTTGCTGCGAAAAAGCTGCTCACCGGTGCCATAGCCGGAGCACCACCCGTATTGGTATATTCAACCATGATGCTTGCGGTTTCACCCGGATCCAATCGGCCGTTGTCATCGCCGTGCTCTGAGTCATCCACCCAGAACTCGCCGATATGGAACATGGGTGAATAAATACGCAGGGCAAAGTTTGATTCCCACTCATTGCCTTCTGCATCCACCATGTGAAGGGTGAAGATCACATTATGATTGTCGGGAATTACATCATCTATCTGGAAAGAAAAGGCTTCTTCCTCCATTACGGTTTCATCGTCGGCAATGTCACCAAACTCATAAAAATCGTTTACGATGGTGATGTATTCCGATTCGGTGGTGAGGGTTGCTTCTACTGCCTCAGCCAGTTCAATGCCTACATTTTTCAGGGCCATGTCGAGGATAATGTATTCGCCATAGTCTGCCTGGTTGTTATTGTTGCCGTGAGAGTCGTCAATCACATACTGGTTGAAGACAACATATGGTCCATCGGGCGGAATTACCTGGATTTCATCGTTGATGTAAGTCACCTTATTGAAACCGGTAATGGCAAGTGTCAGAACACCGGGTTCAGTGGGAGGTTCTTCAAAGTTTACGGTTGCGGTACCGCCTTCAACGGTTGCGGTTCCCAAAATGATCACTTCGTCTTCTATTTCGTCATATTGCGTGATGGCAACCATCGCACCGTCTGCATCCGGAATTGTAACTTCAAAAGAGTCAAGACCTAACAAAATAACTGGATTATAGGTTGCGCTGAAAGGCTCGGGTGCGGCTGTTCTTACCATCAATGTAGGATCACCAAAGAGAATCCATGTGGCATGGGTGTTTATTCCATTGGTACCGTATTGTGGGATCATAAACATACTGCCGTTTGTGGTAATCCCGGCGTAAGTTCTTTTGATAACAGGACCGTGAGGGATACTGGCTTCTGATTTGATACTCACCATTTCATCCTGTCCGCACATGGGTGGCTGCCAAAGCTGGTTGATGGTGGCAGCCATCATACCTACCGCCCCTGTGGGTTCACCATTGTGTGTGGCACGCAGCCATGCCTCGGCAAAACAGAAATTGTTTACAAAGTTTCCGTTTACACAAGCAACAGCGGTGATGTAAGGCAATTTACCAACATTGGTAAGCTGGTTTACGTGGGTGATGTTATAGTTGGCCACACTCCATCCGGTTACTGAGCCATGGTTACAGAAGTTAATAGCCGACACTCCACCGTTGATGTCACCCGAAATCAATGCGGCCGAGGTGCTGAATCCCGGTCCGTCATAGCGGCTGAAAACTTCATCGTAGGTAAAGTTTAACAGGGTGTCTTTAATAAAGTTCATGTGAACGTGGTCTGCTTCGCCGTGATGACCGCCGCCGGCACCCTCATTCCGGGCTATTCCCTGTGCACGGGCAAGCCAGGTATTCGTTTCGTCAAGATCCCTTTCATATTCAATCATTCGCTGAACCTGTGTTTCCACATGAGCAACGGTTTCTGCTGAAAAACGGCCTACGAAAATATCATTGTAAGCATTGCTCCCCACCAGAAAACCAAAGGCATTATCCGAATGGTTACCATTGTAAACCATAGGTGGTATCTGAGGTCCGTCTCCGATCAGCAAAAGATATGCAAAATCTTCATTGTCATTATAATAGTCTAAAACAAAGTTTTTAATCGCGACCGCCGTATTACCAGCTTCCGATTTGGGCACCATCTCTACACGACGGCCAATGGTGCGCTTCCAGTTGATGAAAGGTTGCATGGCATCCATAAATGCATCGTAGGCAATGATTAGCAAGGAACCTTCTTCTCCATCCAGCATCGGATAAGACTTGCTGGCCGACTCCATATTCAGGAAGAAGCGGTTGTAAATTTGTCCGAATTCCGGTTCAATGGTGATGATGTCGCGGGTACGGGTAAGCGGGTCAATGCCTTGTTTACCGGTAGAGGTAACTTCTACTATAATGTCAGTGTAAACCCTAAGGGTTTGTGTTACCGGATTGTACTGGTAAGGAAATATGGTAACGGTTTGGCCGCGGAAGTCACGCATGATAAAGGGATCTTCTAACTGAGCCAGTTTGCCGGGCCAGAAAGCATCAATGCCGTAAACTTCACCGTAGGTAAATGGCACGTCTTCCGGACGAATATCGCGGGTAAAGTGCCCTTTGGAAGGCGCTACCTCCACCCCGGTAAATTCGTGATACTTGCTATAGGTTACATTCACTTGCATCTCATCATAATCAGGAATGATAATGGTCGTGGTAAGCTTTGCAAGGTCTGGCATCC
Organism: Bacteroidales bacterium; assembly: GCA_007122505.1. Lineage (GTDB taxonomy): Bacteria > Bacteroidota > Bacteroidia > Bacteroidales > UBA7960 > PUPG01. The sequence goes on from SKTQ01000054.1 coordinate 2,952, forward strand.
CTTTTTCCATTATCTGAAAACCACCGTCGATGCCGATGCGCATTTCGGTGCCATTGGGTGTACGTAAAGGAGTCTCCAGATATCCATCAACCGAAAATTGAATGTGTGTTTCCTGGATATTGCTGAAAACCAGCCTGGTATCTGCAGAAACAGGCATTTGCTGATTGATGCCGACCCAGTTGGCCTGGGCATTTGCGTAGGAAAACATCCCTGCAAAAAGAATTACAAAAAGAAATACAGTTCGCTTCATAATTTGGTGTTCATTAATGAATAAAAAGTAAAAGTGTTTCAAAGAATTAGGAATTTTAGAAGGTTATAGCATCGAAAGATGTTCATTTGTAGATGCTTACATGTTTTAGCCGAACAAATTATCGATTTTTCGGGCTGCCAAATTACATATTTTTTGTGAATTGAACAAACAATTAACGCCTTGTTTTTGTTAAAAGTGGTTTTATCTTTTGGCAATCAAAATTGTTCCCGAGGGTTGAAAAGTTCGTTTGCTGATGTTGTAACCTGCTTCAAAAAACCGGCATATTTGGTTTTGTAAATCTTTATATACTCTTATGCAAATGGTCAAGGTTGTGCAGGATGTTTTTGCTGACGCATTTGTGAAAGCAGGGGGTCACCCCCGGTCCGGAGCAGTTCAGCCGCTTTCAGAAAAGCAGCGTCTTCAGCGTGAATAACAGGGAAAAAGGCATCCGCGCCAATTATGTTTCTCCCAATGTAGGCCTTCAGGTTTGTTTTGATGCGCGATTCGGTTCTGCTGTCGATGCGCTCCGGAATTCTTGTTCCCTGTTCACTTACATAAGCCAGGAACTGCTGATAGGTTTTGCTGTCAATAAAAAAGGATTCTCTAAACTGCCGGCTATCTTCGAATAGCTCAAGTGTTTGCCGGTTCCTGTCGGCATAATCAAAAGCAAAAGAATAAATATGTCCGCGATTAAAAACCAGGTTAAAAAATGCTGCATTTGGGTCCTCCGGTATAGCTACAAAAACATCAGGCATAATTCCTCCTCCCCCATAAACAATTCTGCCGGCCGGTGTTTCAAAGCGCATATTTTCATCAAACCTTATGCTGTCGGGATGAAGCATCTCACCATTATAATAACGCTGCAGAAAATCACCGAAATAAGCATCTTCACCTTCTTCATAAGGTTTTTGAATGCTTCGACCCGTTGGTGTATAGTATCTGGCAACCGTCAGACGCATGGCAGAACCGTCTCCAAGTTGCACCTGCTCCTGAACCAGCCCCTTGCCGAAAGACCTGCGGCCCACAACCAGACCCCTGTCATTGTCCTGGACAGCTCCGGCAATTATCTCACTTGCTGAGGCCGACCACTCATCAATCAACACAACCAGCGGTTTTTTCTCAAACAGACCGTCGCGCCTTGCCCTGGCATAGGTCCGTGAACGACGCCTGCCATCTGTATAAACAATAAGCTTACCGCGCTCAAGCAGTTCGTCAGCTACCTGAATGGCTGCGTCCAGAAAACCACCACCATTGCCCCGTAAATCCAGTATGAGCCCAATGAGACCTTCAGCAATCAGTTTTTCAAGGCCTTCGGAAAACTCCTGATGCGTTGTCGCCGAAAACTTGTTTAGTTTGATGTAGCCGATGTTATCGTCAACCATATAAGCGATATCCATGCTGTAAGTGGGAATCTTGTCACGTGTAAGTGCAAAATCTATCAAATCAGGCAACCCACTCCGGAAAACAGAAACATGCACAACAGTTCCCTTTTCTCCCATGAGCATATCCACAACATCAGCCGTTGACATATTCACGCCGGCAATCAGACTGTCACCCACTTTTACAATCCGGTCGCCCGGCATTAGACCGGCTCGCTCACTGGGGCCTCCTGCAATGGGATGAATCACCACTACAGTATCTTTGATCATATTGAACTCAATCCCAATTCCTTCAAAGCTTCCCATTAACGGATCGTTCATCCTCCTGAAGTCAGATGCCGGAATATATGATGAGTGCGGGTCAAGATTTTTTAAAAGATTACGAATGCTTTCTTCGGTGAGCTCTTCCCGGGAAACACTGTCAACATAGGAGTCATATATATAATTGATAACATCATTCAACTTATTGTAACGATCTATGCCTATGGAAAAAATGCCGCCATCCTGTTTCCCGCCTCCGGAGGTTCTGAGGTTCAACCCCAGGTAAAAACCCAAAACCAAGACCAGGGCCAAAACAATGGGCATATAAATCTTTGAAAAAATATTATGCTTTCGATTTTCCGTCATATTCAAGATATCCTACAGTCAAAACAATGCAAAATTAGTGATTAATCGCCTGATTATCTGTTATTTTTTCTTAAAAGGGCGCGTGGCATCACGTTGTATTCGCCGCATGATTTCCGAGGTTGAAAAACCTTCCAGCAGTGAAAGCGTTATTACCTGTCCGCCTTTGGAAATTACATGATCAGCGCCGGCAATGAACTTGTCTTTGTAGTCATCACCTTTTACCAAAATATCAGGACTGATCAGCCCGACAAGATTTTCCGGAGTATCCTCATCAAAAAGAATAATCAAATCAACAAATGACAGTGCGGCCAGCACCCTTGCCCGGGCCACCTGGTCATTAAGCGGCCGTCCCTCACCTTTGATCCTGCTTACGGATCTGTCTGTGTTTAACCCCACTACAAGAAGGTCTCCAAGGTCGGCAGCCCGTGCAAGATAATCTACGTGACCGGCGTGCAAAATGTCAAAGCAACCGTTGGTGAAAACAATGCGCTTATCTTTAAAGCGATAGTATGCGATTTGCTTTTTTATCCCAGCCTCTTGCCCCGGATAAATAATTTTTGTGTCAAGATGATGGTGTTTGCTGAATGTCATACCTCTGTTTGTTCCCTGATTACATGTATATGATACGGAAAAACCCCCGGTTTCTTGCCTTTGCAAGGGTATTCCGGATATTATCCCATTGTTTTTTTTGACTGGAATGACAAAATAACCCAGGATGCGGTTCCGGCCAGAATATTTACCACCATTTGTGTGGCATGTGTGATATACGCGTAGGAAGTGGCCGGCTCCGGATTTATTCTGTAAAGCTCTGTCAGCGTTATAATGGTCAAAAAATGATAGGTTCCGATACCTCCCGGAACAGGTGCCAGCAGACCTAGACTGCCCATTGCCAAAAGAGTAAATGCCGCTTCGGGAGAAAGATGTGCTGTTCCGTCAATGGCAAAAAAACAAAGGTAAACGGTAAGGTAATACAAACCCCAGATAAAAAACGAGTGCAGAACAAACCACCCCTTGCCGCGCATGGTCCTGATTGTGGTAAAGCCATGAACAAATCCGGAGTATTGTCGTTTCAGCTTGTAAAAAAAACCTCCGGTTTTTGCATGCTTCATTTTCTTTCTGATGAAATATATGGTTCCGGCAAGCAATAAAAGGGCCGCAATGAAAATCAGTGTTAACGGCAGCCAGTGTTCTGTGCCTCTCGCCAAAACAGGTAACCAGAAAACCCGGTATATGAAGCTTCTGAGAAATCCAAACTGCAAGGCAATGGCAACAAATACAATGGCAAGCATGCTGAAAAGATCAAACACCCTTTCTGCCAGTACTGTTCCCGCCAATGCATTAAATGGGGTATTGGTAGCTTTCCCCAGGGTTACGCAACGGGTTACTTCTCCCATTCTGGGTATGGCCAGGTTTGCCAGGTAGCCTGTCATTACTGCATAGAAGGTTATCATGGGCGATGTACGATAACCCATCGTCCCAATCAGCATATTCCACCTGAGGGCTCGTAAAAAATGGCTGGTGATGGCACAAAGCATGGCCAGCAAAACCCAGCCATAATTGGCTTGCCGCACTTGCAGGATGACCTCCTCCACATCGCGGCTGCGTGTAATCAACCACAAAATGATTACACCCAACAGCAGGGATATCAACATCCTGAAAATTCTCCTGAGCCGTGTTTTCAAGCCGATGCTTTAGATTTTGTTATTGCTGTCCGGAAAGATGATTTTTGGCACAAAACCGGATGCTTCTTCCGGTTTCATATGTGCATAAGCTATTATAATAATGATGTCCCCGGGTTGCGCCTTGCGTGCAGCCGCACCGTTTAAACAAATGTGGCCACTGCCCTTTTCTCCTTTAATTACGTATGTTTCAAGTCGTTCACCATTATTAATATTTACAACCTGCACCTTTTCATGCTCCAGCAGGCCTGATGCATCCATTAAATCCTCATCTATGGTAATGCTGCCAATATAATTCAGGTTGGCTTCCGTTACAACCGCCCTGTGTATTTTTGATTTCAAAATTTCCAATAGCATATTGCTGTTTTTTCAAAAAAATGACCATTGTCATGGCTGCAAAATGCAAAATTACGAATTTAAGCTAAGATTGTCAATCAACCTTACCTCCCCTGCATATACAGCGATACATGCAACCAGCTCTCCGGGAGAATCAGATGACTCTGCCGGCAACAACGTGTTCTCACAAACAATGTCAAAATATTCAACCTTCAGCTCAGGAGAATCGTTGATAAATGCCACAACCTTTTCCCTGATATCCTCCAAAGGTTGATCCGGAAACATTTCACGGGCCATCATCAGACCTTTAAAAATTCTTGGAGCAGCTTTGCGCTGTCTTTCGGTGAGCCGAACGTTGCGGCTGCTCATAGCCAGCCCGTCATCCTCGCGCTCGGTAGAACAGGAAACTATTTCAGTTGTATGACCCTCAAGAGCTGCCATTTCCCTGACAATCCTAAGCTGCTGAAAATCTTTGCGGCCAAAATAAGCCCGGTCCGGCTTTACCATCTCAAACAACTTGTCTAGCACAACAGCCACACCATTAAAATGCCCCGGCCGGAACTTACCCTCCATCACTTTGTCTAAGTGTCCAAAATCATATTTTTTGACCTCTTCATCGGGATACATTTCTGCAACATCAGGATAGAAAACCGCATCGCAACCGGCTATGGCAAGTTTCTCAAAGTCGCGCTCCAATGTGCGGGGATACGCGGCAAGATCAGCAGGATTGGTAAATTGCTTTGGGTTAACAAAAATACTGCAAACCAAAATGTCGTTTTCTTCACGTGCCCTCACCGCCAATGCCATATGTCCGGCGTGCAACGCTCCCATAGTGGGGACAAAACCTATCCGCTTTCCCCCGGATTTCTCCTTATACAACCAACTGCTCAATACAGCCCGTGTTTTGATTTTTTTCATAATACCACGACATATCAACCAAAAATTTCTCTTAAACAACCCCCCCGCGGTTCGCGAAAAACAAATCCGCAAAGCTAAAAGGAAAATTTTAATAATAGCAAAAAAAAGCGTAATTTTGCATATTATTTTTTATCGTTCTTTAACCAGTGAATTATTTTATGGAAAAGCCAAAAGTTCTTTTCGTTCAACAGGAAATTACACCTTATCTAAAAGAAACACACATGGGGCACATTGGAAGATATCTGCCCCAGGGTATACAGGAAAGAAAAAAAGAAATCCGTACATTCATGCCCCGATACGGATGTATAAATGAACGCCGCAACCAGCTGCACGAAGTCATTCGCTTGTCAGGGATGAATCTGGTCATTGATAATACAGACCACCCCCTTATCATCAAAGTGGCATCCATTCAATCAGCCAGAATGCAGATTTACTTCATCGACAACGAGGACTTTTTTCAAAGGAAATTTACACTTACCAATAAGTCCGGAGAATATTTTGATGACAACGACGAACGGGCCATATTCTTTACACGCGGCGTTATTGAAACGGTGAAAAAGTTGGGATGGGCTCCCAGTCTCGTACACTGCAACGGATGGTTCACAAGCCTGATGCCATTTTATCTCAGAGAAGTACTCAAAGATAACCCCATGTTTTCCGACACAAAAATCATTTACTCTCTTTATAACGATCAATTTCCCGGCCAGCTCAATAAGGATATGGCTAAAAAAATGAAAACCAAGGGGCTCAGTAATGGCGTACTGGAACAATATGCCGACCCAAGCTATGTGAACATCAGCAAAGTGGCCATAGATTATTCCGACGGTTTGATTTTTGGCGACCGGGAAATCAATCCGGAGCTTGAAAAATATGCCAGGGAAAGCGGCAAACCCATCCTGGAATTTCATGACAGGGATACCTATATTGATGCCTATAATCAGTTTTATGATGAAATATTGGTCACTGAATCGGTCATGGAGCAATAATATTACGTAAATTTGCGTCCATATAACGCCAATCTGGTGTTCTATTTGCTCATAAAAAATAATATGCCTTGAAAACACTCATAAACCCCCGTATTTACGGGGTTTTTTACGCCTTACTCAAGCGTGTCCCGCTCTTAGTCTTTGCAGGTATAATCATTCATGCGTGTTCTGACATGGATGAAATCGGCCTCGACTTGATTGATACCCGGGCTCAAATGCATTCGCTCGATACTCTGACCATCAAAGCCATGACCATCCCCGGCGACAGCATCGCTATGAACCTCGGGTCAAACAACATCCTCGGTATCATAAATGACCCGGTGTTTGGGAAAACCCGTGCCAGCATATATACCGAAACACGCCTTTTTGAGAATAATCTCTACCTGGGTGATGACCCGGTGCTCGACTCCATACACCTGGTATTATTATATGCCGGTGACTATTACGGTGACCTGGAAACATTTCAATACCTGGAAGTATATGAACTGGCAGAAAACATCCCCGATGTTGACTCCCTGTTCTCAAATATCGAAGTACCCCACCATCCTCGTATAATTACCCGTGCCAGAAGTGGATTCTATTTTCAACCGGCACCCTCCGACAGTATTATGGTCGACAGCATCATGAGACCACCGCAAATCAGAATACCGCTGTCAGATGCATTCGGGCAAAAGTTTATCGATGCCAACGGCACCGAAACCTTTGAAAATGTCCCCAAATACCTGGAAACTTTCAAAGGGCTGCTCATTAAACCCAATGAAAATGTAAATGGAAAGGGCGCCATGTATTCCATCAATATGCTCTCCACCGTTACATCCATAGAACTTTTCTACCATACCGTTGAAGAAGATAGTGTCATTACTCATATGAGGCGATTCCCAATCAATGAATTTGCCCAAAGGTCCACCCGTATTGAGCATTTTGGGTATGAGGATGCCAATCCTGTGCTACGCGAACAGATTCTGAACGAAAATCAAGCCATGGCCGACAGCCTGCTTTTTAGCCAATCGCTGGGAATGCTGCGCATAAATATCGACATCCCTTTTGTGGATGAACTGACAGATATCCCGCGACTGCTCATCAACCAGGCAAAGTTGGTAATTCCTGTTCCTGATGAATATGTAACAGAGGCATTGGCTCCAACCCAAAACCTTATTCTTCTTCGAATTGGTGAAGAAGGTGACCTGAATCTGTTGGATGACTACCTGGTGGGAAGTGCCTATTTTGGCGGCAGATTCGATAAAGACAACATGCAATACACATTTAATATTTCAAAATACTTTCAGCAACTGCTCGATGGTACATACCCCAATGACGGACTGGCACTCGTAACACAGAACATTACAAGAGACATGAGTCGTGTTGTTCTGAATGGCCCCGGGAACCAGGAAAACCCAATGCGCCTGGTCCTTTTTTATTCAGTATTTGACTAATAGAGTTGAAGTTTATGTGCGGAATCGTTGGATATATCGGACCACGGAAAGCGTATCCCATCCTCATAAAAGGCCTGTATCGTCTTGAATATCGCGGTTATGACAGCGCTGGAGTAGCCCTCCTCAATGAAACGTTAAACCTGTATAAAACCAATGGCAAAGTAACCGACCTGGAAAAACTGGTCAATGGCCAACATGTTTCAGGAAGTATCGGCATAGCGCACACCAGATGGGCAACCCACGGTGAACCAAACCAGGTGAATGCCCACCCCCACCAAAGCCCATCCAAAAAGCTGGCAATCATACATAATGGAATCATCGAAAACTATGCAGCACTTAAAAAAGAGTTGCTGAACCGTGGTTATGTGTTTGCCAGCCAAACAGATACAGAAGTACTCATCCACCTCATAGAAGATATCCAGAATAACGAAAATGTAGAACTGGAAGAAGCAGTAAGAATTGCGCTGAACCAGGTTGTTGGTGCCTATGCTATCGTTGTGATATCAGAAGAACACCCCGACCGGCTTATTGTGGCCAAGAAAGGCAGTCCCATTGTTATCGGTATAGGACATAATGAATACTTTATCGCTTCCGATCCCTCTCCCATTGTGGAGTATACCAAAAATGTCATTTATCTGGAAGATGAAGAAATGGCCGTTGTTCCGCTCAACGGGAAACTGAGCGTTAAAACAATCAAAAACCAGGAAAAAACACCCTATGTCCACCACCTGGAAATGCAACTGTCTTCCATCGAAAAAAGCGGGTTCCCCCACTTTATGCTTAAGGAAATCTATGAGCAGCCGCGAAGCATTAAAGACAGTATGCGTGGTCGGCTGCATTCCGGCAAAGGAATCATATCCCTGGGAGGAATCATTGATTACGAACAAAAACTGATAAATGCCCAGCGCATCATCATTGTTGCATGTGGCACATCATGGCATGCAGGTCTTGTAGGGGAATATCTTTTCGAAGACCTTGCACGTATTCCCGTTGAAGTAGAATATGCATCAGAGTTTCGGTACAGAAACCCCGTTATCGATGAAAAAGATGTTGTGATCGCCATAAGCCAGTCGGGAGAAACCGCTGATACCCTTGCAGCCGTTCAACTGGCAAAGGCAAAAGGAGCAACCATCCTCGGTATCTGTAATGTAGTTGGTTCATCCATCGCACGTATCACCGATGCAGGTTCCTATACCCACGCGGGACCCGAAATCGGCGTGGCATCTACAAAAGCCTTTACGGCACAGGTTACGATCTTAAGCCTGATGGCCCTCGCTGTCGCCGGCAAAAAAGGAAGCATTTCCAAAACAAGGTTTTACCAATTGCTGAGAGAATTGGAAACAATCCCCGAAAAAGTGGAGAAAACTTTGCAGGTAAATGATCTTATCTTCGAAATATCCAACATTTTTCAAAACGCCAGAAACTTCCTTTATCTCGGCCGTGGATACAATTTCCCGGTAGCCCTCGAAGGCGCCCTTAAGCTTAAAGAAATTTCTTATATCCACGCAGAAGGCTATCCGGCAGCTGAAATGAAACATGGACCCATTGCGCTTATCGACGAAGAAATGCCCGTTGTGGTGATCGCCACAAAAAAAGGAAGCTATGAAAAAGTGATCAGCAACATACAGGAAGTCAAGGCAAGAAA
>SKTQ01000287.1 GCA_007122505.1 Bacteroidales bacterium
ATGTACCGGGTTAAATGAGCCGAAAAGCAAGCCTGTATGTACCGGTTTGTTCATTGTTTTGATTTTGTTTGGATGACTTTATGCGTCAAAAGATGAAATTGTTTTCTTTGGGAAAACCTCCTTACGTTACAGAATAGTGCTGATGGAAGGTATATCCGTCCAGAAGGTTAAGCATCCGGTTTCACCCCGATAAAACGGTGAACCAGTTCTGTTGCTTCCGTAATGGCTTCATCCAATTTATCATTTACCACAATACGGTCAAATTGACCTGCAAACGACAATTCATGTTCAGCCTTCCCCAGCCGTTTTTGAAGGCTTTCTTCCGTTTCGGTCTTCCTGTTTACCAGGCGCTCTTTCAAAACTTCAAGGGATGGGGGTTTCACAAAAATGGCCAGTGCCCGGTCATTGAATTTCTTTTTGATGGTAAGGGCTCCTGCCACATCCACGTCAAACACCACGTGCTTGTTCATGCCCCATATACGCTCCACTTCACTGTAAAGGGTGCCGTAATAACTGCCCGGATACACTTCTTCCCATTCCAGGAAAGCTCCCTCCTGAATTTTTCTGCGAAAATCATCCGGTGATAAGAAGTAGTAATCTAATCCGTCAACTTCGCCGGGGCGCATGGGCCTGCTGCATGCCGAAACAGAAAAAGCCAGTTGCGGTGTTTGTTTGAGCACACCTTTTACTATACTAGTTTTGCCGGCCCCCGAAGGAGCAGAAAATATCAACAGTTTGCCTTCTTCCATGTCATAAAATATTCATCAATTGTTCTTTGATCTTTTCCAGTTCATCTTTCATTTGAACCACAATTTGCTGTATGGCGGCATCATTGGCTTTGCTGCCGATGGTGTTGATCTCCCGGCCGATCTCCTGGGTGATAAACCCCAGTTTTTTTCCTGCAGACTCCGGCTCACCGATAGTCTGGGTAAAATAGGCCAGATGTTTTTGTAAGCGCACCAATTCCTCCGTAATGTCCAGTTTTTCGATGTAATACAGCAACTCCTGCTCAAAGCGGTTAGGGTCAGGAGAAGCAATATCCTTAAGCGTTTCCAGCTGTTTCAGAAGCCGCTGGCGCAGGTTCCGGTGCCTTTCCTTCTCAAGGGCGGGGATCTTTTCCATCAGGGCAGCAATGGCCTCAATCCGTAACTTGATGTCATCTGCAAGGTGTTTACCCTCTGTTACACGGAAATTATCACATTGTTCAAGAGCTTCGGTGATACCACCGACCAAAACCTGCCACTCTGCCTCCGTTAAGTGTTGTGCCTCTTGCTGAACCACTTCCGGAAGTCGCAAAATCGCAGGGATAAGCTCCTCATCTGCATCATGCCCCATTTGTTTGACAAACGCGCGGATCTCAGAAAAGTATTTTTCCATCAGGGCTTTATTCAGTGAATAATTGGAAGTGTGGTTCTGCCCTTCAACCTGGATGATCAGTTCCGTTTTGCCCCGGAACAAATGACGTGCTATCAGCGATCGCAGTTCATGCTCCCTGCTTTTGTATAGTCCCGGAATCTTCAGGTTGATATCCAGCGTTTTGCCATTGAGGCTTTTTGCCTCGATGGTCAGTATCTTGTTTTCAAACTGGCATTGGGATTTTCCGAACCCCGTCATGGATTTGATCATGGCAATCGTTTTCAAGTAGAAGAGACGAATCTTATAAGACCTGTGTTCTCTTTATATAGCAATATCTTATTGCAAATATAGCACAAATGATTGGCTGAAAACTTGCAGTGATTTGTTTGTATATTATTTTATTGATTATTTTTGATCTGTGATGAAAAAAATGTCGTTAGCAACATTGATCTGCCTGCTGTTTCTTTTGCAAGGCAATGCGCATGCACAGATGTTTCGCGGGGGTTTGAAAGCAGGATTAACGGCCAGTGAGGTATCGGGTGACGATGCCGGAGGTCCGAACAAGCTGGGTTGGTTTGCTGCAGTATATACCAATATGGATGTCAGGCCATTTACCCGCCTGCAGCTTGAATTGATGTACATCCAGAAAGGCAGCAGGGATTTTTTTGATCCATGGGATGAAGAACATGGCAATCCGAATAACAGTCTTTTGTCAGGCTTAATTTTTCTGAAGGATGACCCCATTGAACCGGATCCTTCAGGTTATCGGGATTACAGATTTTATCTGCATTACGTAGAGATTCCGGTGCTGATTCAGTTTGATTTTTCACCTATCACCAGGTTACCTTACGTGGAAGCCATGAGCGGTGAGTTTGGTTTGTCCGGTTCCAAGGTGGTGGGGCATTTTGAGGAAAATGAAGGGATGGATGTAACGGATATTATGGCCGATCTGCGTCCGTTCCGTGCTGCCGAACTAAACGTTTTGGCCGGACTGTACTTACCCATCACCGATGCTATGCAATTTCACATACGGTTTTCGCAGGGAGTTACGCCGATCCGCACCCGTTTTTCACGCAATGAGATTGTTTGCGCCAACTCTTTCGAGTGTTACAGGAAGCGGCACCAGTTCAATACCGTTTGGAGCTTCGGACTTACCTACACCTTTTTTACAAGGTTTTGATATTTACAGGGGATTGCATTGGTAATCCCGAAACAACCACCGGCCAATGCTTAGCCACAGCATGTGCTTCAATGACAGCATTTACATATGTAGTCACGGTAAATTGTTAATTATTTTTAATAACTTTTCCTGAAAAGTTTTGTTATGGTGTGCCCAAAATATTTATTTTTATCCTCTCAAATTATCCGGATCAAGGTTTAACAATTCATTCACAATTGGATAATGTTATTTTAATCCGCAACAACGGCAGTCAATTCAAATGGATAGTAATTTTGTCATTCGTATTGAAGGTTTGTTGAAACTGACTTTTTATCAATACCCGTTCAATTCATTTATCATTAACCAAACAAAAACAAAAATGAGAAATTTTAGTACACTTTTGATGAGTTTGCTGGCTGCATTTGTCCTGCTTGTTGGATCAAATGCAGTTTTTGCACAGGGGGTTACCACCTCTGCCATTGAGGGTACGGTGTTTACCTATGCAAATGTGCCTTTGCCCAACGCCAACGTTGTGGCTGTTCATGAGCCATCAGGTACACGTTACGGAACAGTAACGCGTGATGATGGCCGATTTAACCTCCCCAACGTGCGGACAGGTGGCCCATACACGGTAACTGTCACTCACGTAGGTTATGAGTCTGACCAGATCATTGATCTTCGTCTGGCGCTGGGTGAAAGCAGAACGTTGATCTTCATGCTTCCAGAAACAGGTATGGTACTGGATGAAGTAGTGGTGATCGGTCGCCTTGATCCTGTGATGAATGCCGACAGAACCGGTGCCTCCACCAACCTGTCGTCTGACAACATCCGCCGGATGCCCACAATCTCGCGTACCATTTCGGATTATACCAGGATGAGCCCGCTCAGTAATGGTTCCAGCTTTGCCGGACGCGATAACCGTTTCAACAACTATACCGTTGACGGTAACGTGTATAACAATAACTTCGGCCTTGGGTCAGGACAGTTTGCCGGAACTAACCCCATCAGTATGGAAGCCATCGAAGAGATCCAGATCAACATTGCTCCCTTTGATGTTCGCCAGGGTGGATTTACCGGTGCCAATGTAAATGCGATCACGCGCAGTGGAACCAACGAATACAGGGGTGCGGTATATACTTATTTCCGTAATGAGTATATGATCGGCCGTAAGATCGGTGACGACAGCTTTAGTGTTGATGAAGCACTGACCAACATTTTTGGTGTAAGTGTGGGAGGTCCCATCATCCCGGATCGTCTTTTCTTCTTTGTAAGCGTTGAACAGGAAGAATCGTCTGTGCCCGGCGACAACCGCCTGGCAGCACGCCCGGGTCTCTCCGGCCCCAATGTTACAAGGGTTTCAGCAGACCACATGGATTTTGTCAGAGAGCAAATGATGAGCATCTATGGTTACGAAACAGGACCTTATGAAGACTACCCCTTTGCCAACGAAGCACTCAGGTTGAACTTCAGAATCGATTACAACATTAACCCCAACCACAGGGCGGCTATCCGTTACAACCGCTTTTCTGCATTCCGCGATGTGACCATCAACGGTAACAGTGTCAGGAACCTTACGCGTTACACTAACACCAACCGGTTTGGCATGGATGCACTGACTTTCAGAAATGCAAACTATTCTGTGGATAATAACGTAAATTCTTTTGTTGGTGAATTGAACTCCGTGTTTGGAACCCGATTTGCCAACAACCTGAACATTGGTTACACATTTGTTGAAGACCCAAAAAGAAGTGTTCCCGGCGGACAAACCTTTCCATTCGTTGAAGTACTTGAGTGGGACGGTCCAAAACCCGGAGATGTTGATGAAGATGGCAATCCGCTTCCACTTGGTACACCATTATACTATTTTGCACTCGGTAATGAGCTATTCACTGTTGGCAACCTGCTGCAGAACAATATTTTTAATATTACCAATAACTTCTCCATGTTCATGGGAAGACATACCCTTACAGCAGGCTTCAACTTTGAATACATGACTTTTGAAAATGCATTCAACCCCAATGCGCATACATTCTACAGGTATAATTCGTATCAAAACTTTGTTGATCATGTGATCAACAGGCTTCCGGGTACCGCTCCCGACGGCTTTGCCACCAGTTATTCTTATGAGGGTCCGGATGATCTCCCAATGGATGAAACAGCTTTCGGACAGTTCGGTATCTACTTCCAGGATAAATTCCAGGTAAATCCCGACCTGGTGGTTACTGCCGGTCTGCGTATCGATTTCCCGTTTTTCCCGATGGATCCGCCCAACAACCCTCGTCTGGATGAAATATTTGCAAATCCGGCAAACCGCTTCACCGACCCGTCAAATCCCGACAGAAAAATTGCTCCCGACGTGAGCCAGATGCCCGGTGTGAATCCTTTGTTCTCTCCGCGTCTGTCATTCAACTATGACGTATTTGGTGATAACACACTGCGCCTGCGTGGTGGTACCGGCTTCTTCTCCGGTCGTATTCCTTTTGTCTGGATATCCAACCAGATTTCTGCCAACGGTGTAACCCGTGGTTTCCTTGGTTGGGACAGATGGAGGCTCGTAGATGGCGAGTGGGTTGAAAACCCCAACGCAGTGGGTGGATTTACTTTTGAAGATGACCCCAGTGTACACAAACCCAGTGGTGACGATCTGGAAGCACAGGTCTCAAGGGACATCAACATAACCGATCCCGACTTCCGCTTCCCGCAGGTATGGCGTACCAATATTGCTGCTGACTACCGTCTGCCGTTCGATATCATCGCAAGCCTGGAAGGTATCTATTCAAGCGACTTTAACAGTCCGCTGGCGCAGAACATTAACCTTGCCGCACCCACCGGTTTCTTTAGTGGTGTTGATCAGAGACCATACTTCGACAACTATACTGAGGTCAGTAACTATATCGTCAATGGCGAAGTTGTAGGTCAAGCCAATGAGATCATGATGCTCACCAACACCAACCAGGGCCACTACTGGTCGATCACCGCACAATTGCAAAAAGAGTTTGACTATGGTATCTTTGCCAGCGTTGCATATACCCGTGGTGAAAGTCGCGATTATGGTCTGATAGGTGGTTCACAGGCTGCTTCACTTTGGCCAAATGTGGTCAGGGAAGACAGGAATAACCCGGAAATGGGTTACAGCCGCTTTGACCAGCCCAATCGTATCGTAGCTTTTGTAAGCTTTGATACCCGTGCCCTGAATACCAGAAACACCTCCTCATTCTCGCTCTTCTACACAGGTGGAGAAGGTGGAAGGTTTAGCTATGTTTATGCTGGTAACTTCGGAGACAGGGCAGGACGCCTTATCTATATTCCCAATGATGCCAGCGAAATCAACCTGATCCCAACCACCGTAGGTGGCGAAGAATTGGATGCAGCAGCACAGTGGAATATCCTCAACGCTTTCATCGAACAAGATGACTATCTGAGCAGCAACCGTGGTAATATCGCTGAACGTAACGGCGCACTCCTTCCATGGGTGCACCGTTTCGACTTCCGCTATACCCAGGATATCAACCTGACAAACCTGCCCGACAGACACAGAATTCAGCTAACATTCGATATTTTGAATGTTGGAAACATGATCAACAGCGAATGGGGTGTGGGCAGCACGGTATGGCAATCAGCTCCTCTTGTTTACAGAGGAAGAAACGCCGAAACTAATCAGCCTGAATACAGTATCAATGTTCCCTCAGGACTGAATTCACTTCCCGGAACCGGCCCCGAAATGGAGCAGGCATTCAGGGAAAGCTCATACAGAAGACTCGTAAATCTTAACCAAACCTGGAGAGCTCAGATCGGAATCCGCTACGCATTCTAATTCTTGAACTCTGATAAAAAAAGTGGCTGCCTGATGCAAATCAGGCAGCCACTTTTTTTATTAACCCACAAGGGTTTCAGGAAGTAGTTTTTCAGTTAATGCAAGTCATCTAACCAAATATTCCGGGCAGGTAAAACAGTTGTGAAACGATCATTCTTCTATACGCACCTCATATTCCATCTCCATGGCCTGCTTGTAAATATAAGATACTCCGCAGTATTTTTCCCGCGAAAGATCAACAGCCTTTTGCAACTTTTCCATTGACAAGTCTTTGCCTTTAAACCGGTAAATCACTTTCATTTTGATATAATGCTTTGGGAAATCTTCAGCCGTATCGGCTTCAATATCAATATCTAAATTGTCAAATTCCACACGCATCTTTTTCAGGATGCCAACCACATCCATTCCCGTACAACCGGCGAGGGCAGCGAGCATTAAAGGCTTTGGCCGCGGGCCGGTATTCTTACCACCCGACTGCTCAGGCGCATCCATGGTGAGTTTGTGGCCGTTTACATCAGCCTCAAATACCATATCTTGTTTCCATTGGGTGTTTACAGTATGTTTCATATTTTTTTTTATTGAAAGAAAATGGTTTTTAATGTGACAAATATACCAATTTATCAATGAATCAATGTGCAAATGTACAAATGACGGTCCTTAACGGTTGTTACGTGAAAAATTTTGCGGCCTTTGCGAGGAAAAAAGAGCAACAGCGGATTATGGTTGATTTTTTCACCGCAAAGACGCAGAGCACGCAAAGAAAATGTACCAATGTACCAATGCATCAATGTGAAAATGTGAAAATGTACAAATGTACCAATGAATCGATTATTCGATTAACAATGATCAATGAAAAAATTCTGTTCTGATGGACAGATCAAGCCCTGTCACGTTCTTCCACTATAACAAGACATATGGCCGGTCAAGCCCGGCCTATACAGGTGGCTAGCTACCTACTTCTTACTTCTTACTTTCACCCCCTCTCTCTTTCTCTCTTTCACCCCCTCTCTCAAGTCTCTTAAGTCTCTTAAGTCCCTTAAGTCTAACACCCCCTCTCCCTACCTACTACCTACTTCCTACTTCCTACTTCTTACTACCACCCCCTCTCCCTAAACCAAACACCTGCCAGCTAATGCCTTTTAAACGCTCCCATCCCAAAACCGAGGATGCGATATCAAAAAAAACAGCCACTGCGTGGCTGTAGGAGCGTCTGTGAAAAGCTTGCGGAGAGAGAGGGATTCGAACCCCCGGAGGCTGTTACACCTCAACGGTTTTCAAGACCGCCGCAATCGACCACTCTGCCATCTCTCCGGTGCAAAAGTACTAAAAAAATGTTTCGGTATGCAATAAAAATTATCCTGCTGAAAGCCCAATCCGGCAAAAACTTTACTTTTGTTTTCTGAATCTGTATTCTATGGGAAATCCGGCATTGGCACTGGTAATTCTTAACTGGAACGGCAAAGACCTGCTAAAGCGTTTTTTGCCTTCGGTTGTTCGTTGTACCCCCGCAACTGTTGAGATCATTGTTGCTGACAACGGTTCCACCGACGGTTCTGCAGAGTTCGTCAGTACAAATTTTCCGCAGATACGCATTATCAGGCTTGATAAAAATTACGGTTTTGCCGGGGGCTATAACAAAGCGCTGGAAGAGGTAAATGCCGACTACTACATCCTGTTAAACTCCGATGTGGAGGTAACCGCAGGCTGGGTGAACCCCTGTGTTGAACTTCTGGAACAGCGTAAAGATATTGCAGCGGTGCAGCCGAAGATCCGATCGCTTAATAAACCTGATTTTTTCGAGTATGCAGGCGCTGCCGGCGGCTATATTGATTACCTGGGTTATCCTTTTTGCCGGGGCAGGGTTTTTAACACCCTTGAAAAAGATACGGAGCAGTATAATGACCTTGCTGAAATCTTTTGGGCATCAGGTGCTGCAATGTTTATCCGGGCATCTTGTTTTCACAGGGCAGGAGGGTTTGATGCGCGTTTTTTTGCCCACATGGAAGAAATTGACCTCTGCTGGCGCCTGCAAAATATGGGGTATGGCATACTTTCCTGCCCAACTTCGGTTGTTTTCCACATGGGTGGGGCCTCGCTATCTTCCTCAAACCCGAGAAAAACCTACCTCAACTTTCGGAATAACCTCTGGATGCTGGCCAAAAATCTGTCCACCGGACGGTTTATAAAAACCATGGCTGTGAGAATAATGCTTGATAATGTTGCTGCCTGTGCATTCTTGTTGAAGGGAAAGTTCAGGGACAGTTTCGCCGTGACCAGGGCACACCTTTCCCTCATCAGAAACTACAGACGAATGCGTCAAAGCCGGATACCTTCCGGCCGGGACCTGCCCGATACGGTTTTCCGGAAAAGCATAGTGGTACAATATTATTTACGCGGAAAAAAATATTTTTCCGATCTACGTTTTAAAGCTTCAACTGCCAGCAAATAACTGCCAAATCCGAAACCGGATATACTGCCGATACAGTTTCCTGCAATTAATGACACATGGCGAAAGGGTTCGCGCGCAAAAACATTGCTCATGTGCACTTCTACCACGTCCGTTGCAATTGCTCCAACAGCATCGCCAATGGCAACAGATGTGTGCGTATAACCGCCGGCATTCAATATAATGCCGTTGTATTTGCCATCCGATTGCTGAATACAATCAATCAGCTCTCCTTCAATGTTGCTCTGGAAGTAATCAATCCGCATCCCCTTTTCAGATTGCCGCAAAGTTTCCAGAAAAGCCTCGAAAGTATGATCACCGTAAATATGGGGTTCCCTTTTTCCGGTAAGATTAATGTTCGGCCCGTTTATAATGATAATGTTCATGCTTTTTTTTGCAAATTACGCATTTTTTTCAAACCTTAACAATGGTCCATCTTCGAAAAAATCAGTATATTTGCAATGCTAATCGAAATAGGGGTGCCCTAAAATAACGGGCTGAGATCAAACCCATTGAACCTGATCCGGGTAATGCCGGCGAAGGGAAGGGATCATAAACAAAAGCAGCTTTTTACTCCTATTTGCTGTTCATTGTTTCATCTTTTTGAATAAGCATGTATCATGAAAAAAATTGGTTTACTGATGGCGGTCTGCCTTTTGCTGCCATTCACCGTCCTTGGTCAATTTACCATCACCGGACAAATATTTGACCAGTCCGGGAATACCCTTCCGGGTGCAAATATAGTGATTGAAGGAACTTATCAGGGAGTCTTCTCCGACAGGCATGGAAATTACGAACTGGAAAATTTGGCTGCCGGTGAGTACCGCCTGAGCGTGTCCTTTCTGGGATATTCCACGGTTAAAAAAGCCATTCAGGTGGAAGGCAATCTCACCCTGGATTTTGTACTGGAGCGAAGTGCTACGCTTACCGAGGAAGTAGTGGTATCTGCCGTTCGGGCACATGGCAGGGCACCGGTAACCCGCACAAACATGTCGCGGGAAGAAATCGCAGCACGGAATCTGGGGCAGGATCTGCCCATGTTGCTTACCCAAACTCCATCATTGATAGCCAGCTCCGATGCCGGTACAGGTATCGGTTATACCTGGATGAACATCAGGGGCAGCGACCAAAGCCGCATCAATGTCACCATCAATGGCATACCTGTGAATGATGCCGAATCCCACGGTGTGTGGTGGGTAAACCTGCCGGATATCGTCTCTTCGGTAGAGGACCTGCAGGTGCAGCGGGGGGTTGGGCTCAGCACCCATGGCGCCGGAGCTTTTGGAGCCACCATTAACCTGAAATCAGCCGTGCTCAGGGATCAAACATACGCGGAAATAAACAATACAGCCGGGTCATTCAATACATTGAGAAATACCGTTCAGTTTGGCACCGGACTGATCAATGATCAGTGGGCCTTCGACGGCAGACTGTCCAGGATCACCTCCGATGGCTATATTGACCGTGCAAGTGCTGATCTCAGCTCTTTTTACCTCTCAGGCGGTTATTACGGGCAAAACACCATGGTGAAGGCACTTGTTTTTTCAGGCAAGGAAACCACCTACCAGGCATGGAACGGCGTACCTTCCGATTCGCTCAAAACCAACAGGACATTCAACCCTTCCGGAATGTTTACGGATGACGAAGGCAATATCCGCTTTTATGACAATGAAACAGATAACTATCAGCAGGACCACTATCAGCTACACTTCTCCCGTCAAATGGCAACCGGGCTCACAGCAAACGCTGCATTGCATTACACTTATGGCCGTGGCTATTATGAACAGTTCAGGGAAAATGAACGATTCAGCAGATATGACCTGCCACCGGTTGAAATAGGTGACCAGGTATTCGATCGCAGTGACCTCATCAGAAGGCGCTGGTTAGACAATCATTTCTATGGATTCACCTACTCTGTCAATTACAACAACTTCGGGGGGCTGGAAATGATTCTTGGAGGTGGCTATAACCAATATGACGGTGATCACTTCGGCGAGATCATCTGGGCAAGGCATGCATTGCATACCGACATCCGTCATCGCTATTACGACAACAATGCATTCAAAAAGGATTTTAACTCTTTCATGAAGGCATCCTACGAACTTCTCAGGGGGTTAAATGTGTTTGCAGATATGCAATACCGGTATGTTTCTTACAGTTTTCTTGGAAGGGCATGGGTTTTGGGTGAAGTTATACCACTGCAACAGAAGGTAAACTATCATTTTTTCAATCCAAAAGCGGGGGTTTCCTACGAATTCAACAACTTCCATTCTTTGTACCTGTTTACCGGCATATCCAACCGTGAACCGGTGAGAAGGGATTTCACCGAATCCTCTCCGGATAGCCGCCCGCGGCCGGAAATGCTCAGAAATGTTGAGCTTGGATACCGCCTTCAGCGGTCCAGAAGCTTGCTGGGGCTCAACCTCTACCTGATGGATTATAAGGATCAGCTTGTTCTGACCGGTGAAATCAATGATGTGGGTGGATTTACCCGCACAAACATCGACGAAAGTTACCGCGTGGGACTGGAACTTGAAGCGAGGCAGCATATCACTGATCAATTGACCTTGTCCGGAAACCTGACCCTGAGCAGAAACAAAATCAGTTCTTTCACAGAGCATTCAGATGTGTACGATGATCAATGGAACTGGACAGGCACCGATATCACCACCTATGAAAATACCGACATTGCATTTTCTCCATCTGTTATTGCCGCCGGAACCGTATTGTGGAGTCCGTTTGATCGTTGGCAGCTTCATCTGGAAAACAAGTATGTCGGCAAACAGTATATTGATAATACCATGAGCAGCGACAGGATGCTTGACGCTTATTTCGTAAACCACCTGCGCATACATTACGCTATGACACCGCCTCTGATCAGGGAACTTGAATTTGTTTTCCAGGTAATGAATGTTTTTGATGTGAAATATGAGACCAATGCCTGGGTGTATAAAGGCATTGTTGGCGATCAGGGTTTGGTAACCATTGAGGACGGTTTTTTTCCGCAGGCCGGGCGCCATTTTATGGCGGGCATAAACCTTCGGTTTTGACGAAGTTTATTGATTCATGATTCCGGATCTTCCTTCCTGTGCACGGAGTAATGCCGCCATTTCTCAATCACTTGTCGCAGGTCATCGGGAAGAGGTGCTTCGAAATGCATATATTCACCGTGAGCCGGGTGGGTAAATCCAAGTGTTTTGGCATGCAGGGCATGTCGTGGAATGAGCTGGAAACAGTTTTTTACAAACTGCTTGTATTTTGTAAAGGTTGTGCCTTTTAGAATCTGATCGCCGCCATAGGTAGCGTCATTAAATAAAGGACTTTTGATGTGTTTGAAATGGGCGCGGATCTGATGTGTCCTGCCGGTTTCCAGCTTGCACTCCACCAGGGTTACGTAGCCAAAGTGTTCCAAAACCCTGTA
>SKTQ01000064.1 GCA_007122505.1 Bacteroidales bacterium
AGGACAACCAGCGAACCCAATGCCAGGCCGGCAAAAAGCTCTCCAAGGAGCATCCTGGCAAGGGTATTTGTGTAAAACACAATGGCGATCCCGCCAATGACAGATATTACTGCGATGCTCCAATGGGAAACAATGGTGAAATATACGCCAATGGCTGCTGAAACCGCCAGTGTTAAATAAGCAGCAAATCTGACCTGCGAAGGAGTGGTGAGCCCCTGGACCATCATCCCGCTGCCCCCGCTGAAAGGTGTGCGTTCTGTTTTGAAGTCTATTTTCGTTTGAAAGTCAGAAAGCTCATTGAACAGGTTTACCGAGATGTGAGCCACGATGGCACCAATCATGATCAGCGCGGCATGCCACCAGTTAAACGTTTGCGGTTGGTAAAGGGCGGCAAAGCCGAGTCCAGCGGCCACCAGAAAGACCGCCAGAAGCAGGAAGTTGGCGCGGGTCTGAGCCAGCCAAATTTGTAGTTTTTTCATTCTTTAAATATTGATAAATGTCTTGAAATTTTTCTAATGTCTTGTCACTGATATAAATGTTAAAATATGGGATTTTGTTTATTTTTGATTAAAAATTATTGTCTTGAAGAAACTGCATCAAAGGGAACTCAGGCTGACCGCCGATGGGACGCATACATTGCATTTGCCTGACTGGGGTGAACATTACCACTCATTGCATGGAGCCATGGCTGAATCCCTCCATGTGTTCATTAGGGAGGGATTTGATTATGCAGTGCATCATTTGCTGAAACAACCCGATGAAAATTTTTCAGAAAGCGGGCTGAGAAAACTGTCTGTACTTGAAGTTGGATTTGGTACCGGTTTGAATGCACTGCTGACACTGGAGCGTGCTTTGCAGCTAAACGTTAATGTAGCCTATACCGCTATTGAACCCTTTCCGCTGGCAGATCAGGAAATACTGGCCCTTAACATTCCCGATAAGGTATCTGATGGTAAACTGAAGGATGCGTTTTTTCAAATGCACGCTGTCCCTGACGGCGTTGGCATGGAAATTTTGCCGGGCTTCTTTTTTACCATGAAAAAGCTGGGTATTCAGGACATTTCCTTTCCCGATGAATCCTTTCACCTGGTGTACCATGATGCTTTTGCCCCTCAGTTTCAGCCGGAGATGTGGCAAGTTATGGTTTTCAGAAAAATCTGCCGTGCGATGTTGCAGGATGGAGTGCTTACGACTTATAGTGCAAAGGGTGATGTGAAAAGAGCCCTGATGGCGGCAGGTTTTCGATTGGAGCATCCCGGTGGACCTGCAGGCAAAAGGGAAATGACACGTGCACAAAAAATATGATGACAGCATACCTTGGGTATTTTCATCATCAATAAATATTTTATTGAAAATCAAAACATCACAACAACATCTCTGAAATGACACTTAAACAGCAGCCTTTCATTATTCGCGTTTACGGTTTGGCCATTCATGACCAACGGATACTGGTTTGTGATGAATACTGGTTCGATACGCTGATGACAAAATTTCCCGGTGGAGGGATGGAATATGGCGAGGGAACCATTGATTGCCTGCGACGCGAATGCATGGAGGAGCTGGGCCAGGAAATTCAGGTGCTTGCCCATTTTTACACCACCGACTTTTTTCAGTCCACCCGATTTATTGCAGACAAGCAGCTGATCAGCATTTATTACCGCATAGCTCTTTCTGATCCTGATATGTTGGCTGTTTCGGATGAAGCATATGATTTTCATGAAAAGAAAGAGGGCGCCATTCGTTGCCGCTGGATTCCCATGAGCGACCTAAACCAGGAGTCAGTCACTTTTCCCATTGACAAGAAGGTCGTTGCCATGCTTCTGGAGGGGAATCAGGGTGTTTAGCTGCTTTGATCAAACATCATAATTAACAGCTAAAGCTTTGCTATATTTGCCGGAAACGAACTTTCTGTCAGATTGTAGATTCTTAATTAACCAAAAAAAACAATCATGAAAAAATTCCTGCGCATCTTTTTGGGGCTTTTTATTGTCCTTGTCTTGATTCTGATCACCAGGACCATCACTTACCGATCCATGCAGATCGATGTTGAACCGGTAACTCTGCCTGTTTTCGGGATGGAGAGTCTCGAAAATCTTTCAAAAGCAATCACATTCCCCACTGTTTCGCATGAAATTGGTTTGCCCGTTGACACACTTGCTTTTCTGGGCTTTCACCAGTTTCTGAAGGAGGCCTATCCGATGGTACATGCGACCCTGAAAAAAGAGGTTGTTTCGGAATTAAGTCTTTTATACACATGGGAGGGTACAGACCCTGAATTGAAACCGGTCATTCTGATGGCCCATATAGACGTGGTTCCTGCGGGAGAAGCCGATTCGTGGGAAAAACCACCCTTTTCAGGAGAAAACGACGGTACTTTTATTTGGGGAAGGGGTACGCTTGATGACAAAGGTTCTTTGATTGCCATTCTTGAAGCAGTTGAAAGGCTGATCACGGAGGATTTTATCCCCTTGCGTACCATTTATCTTGCCTTTGGTCACGATGAAGAAATATCCGGCTATGAGGGTGCACGGGTCATAGCAAACAAGCTCAAAGAAAGGGGGGTGGAGGCAGAGTTTGTGCTTGATGAAGGGTTGGTTATCAGCGAAGGAATCGTACCCATGATCAACCAGCCCGTGGCATCCATAGGCATCTCCGAAAAGGGGTATCTGTCTTTGGCTCTGACGGTGGAAATGGATGGAGGCCATTCATCCACTCCGGAAAAGGAGTCTGCCATTACAGTTCTCAACGGGGCTTTGCATAATTTGATCAACAAGCAGATGAAGGCTGATATAGCCGGTCCCGTAAAAGATTTTTTGCGTTTTACCGGTCCCGAAATGCCGTTTCTGCCAAGGGTCATTTTTGCAAATCAATGGTTGTTCAAGCCTGTCATAATCAATATATATGAGGGCAGCAATGCAGGAAATGCTGCTATCAGGACAACAACCGCACCAACGATTATCAACGCCGGTTACAAGGACAATGTGATACCGGCAAAAGCTGAAGCAGTGGTAAACTTCAGGATGATTCCAGGAGAGACATCCGATGATGTTATGCAACATCTGCGCAGGGTAATTTCGGACGACAGGGTCAAAATCAGCATCGTTGGTCATACACAGGAAGCATCTCCTGTGTCGCCCATAGATTCCCGGGGATTCGAAATGATTCATACCACCATCAGGCAGGTTTTTCCTGAAGTAATGGTGAATCCCATGCTGATGCTTGGGCAAACCGACAGCAGGCATTATACTGCGGTAAGCAACAATATTTACAGGTTTATTCCTGTAACCTTCACACAGGAAGATTTGGCCAGGGTACATGGCCTTGACGAACGG
>SKTQ01000159.1 GCA_007122505.1 Bacteroidales bacterium
GGATTTTTGAAACAGGTGCCGGTGGAGGTGACATCACGACTGCAAATAGCGGCACGTTAAATGCACGCTTTTTCGGACAAAGTTGGACATTGCAAATAACAAAACTTATTACACCACCATTTGATTTATCTGCTTTATCTAACCCGGTCCTTGAATTCTACTATGGACAACAAGTCTGGGAAGGTGATCAAAATGAACTAAAAGTTTACTACAGAGAATTTGGTGGGGAATGGATAGAAATTGCTCATTATACTGATAATATTTCAACATGGACAAAAGAAACCCTGAACATCCCTGACAATGCAGCCCAGATAGCTTTTGAAGGAATTGATTATTATGGCTATGCAAATGTTATTGATGATGTTACGATTATCGGAGAGGATCCATTGTCGCCACCAACTCTTGCAGACCTTAGGGTTGATGGTGAAACCATTGAAGGCTTCAGTCCGGATGTATTTGACTATATCATTGAGCTTCCATATAATTCTACAGATATACCCATTGTAAGTGCTGATGCCTATGACGAAAATGCAGATGTAGATATCACACAGGCAACAGAGTTGCCCGGAACTGCAACAGTTCTCGTTACTGCTGAAGATGGTGAAACACAATTGACCTATTCCATTGATTTTACAATTGCTACTGCAGTTG
This sequence comes from Bacteroidales bacterium, assembly GCA_007122505.1. Lineage (GTDB taxonomy): Bacteria > Bacteroidota > Bacteroidia > Bacteroidales > UBA7960 > PUPG01. Next base: position 652 of record SKTQ01000159.1, read on the forward strand.
CAGAAATATCATCTTATCTGAATGTGTTTCCAAACCCTGCCACCAGCAAATTTTCTATTGAATCAAACAAGGCCATCAGACAAGTTAAATTGATTCACATGAGCGGTAAGGTGGTTAAGGATATTGTTTTAGGGGTTACAACAAATATCGATATAAATGTTAGTAACCTAAATACGGGAATATACTTTATACAAATACATACAATTGAGAGCGTACACACGAAACAGGTACAAATCATGCGTTGATTCTGAAAAATGCATTGAATAGTAACAGTATATAATATTATACTCTTTTTGAATAACTTGATTTTCACATGATCATTAACCAAAGTCAATAATCATGTGAAAATCAAGCTATTTTTTTATTGAAAATCTTTGTGCTGATAGCTTACAAGTATTATAAAAAAAATCCCCGGACTTTTCGACATTTAGACCTTTCGTCTTTTTGTCTTTTCGTCCTTTAAAAAAAAGGGCGGGAGACCAAAATCGTAGCTGATCAAAAAATCAGACCCGAAGGTTTAAGTAACAAAAGTCGCTCCAGAAAGCATTGCAAACCAAACCTCCCTGGCATTAATTCAAAATTCCATATCCATTACATCCAATCACCCCAAAGATAACACGAATCAATAAATATCAGTGAATGTTAAATTGTTAAAAAAGGATGCGGTTAAAGAAATATCCGCTCGAGGTACAATGGTGGCCATTGCAAATGGATCGCCCGGATTTCCTGACAGGTGCAAAAAATGCCCCGCTGAACTCCCTAAGAATATGCCAAACAAAAAAAACACAACTGTATCGTATTTTTCTTATTTTTATCTCCACTTAAACAAATAATCAAAAAAAGCTGTTGTTTTAATCAATGAATGTCAGAGCCAGTGATGCCACAAAACCAAATCATGCCATCACGTCAGATAACCAGACAAATCCAGTCAAACACCATCGCTGCGAAGACATCGCATCATTCAGAAATTAACAACCTTATGTCAAAAAAATTGTTACCGATGAAAAACCTTACCACGCGAACAACCCTCTTTTCACTGCTTTTTACATTGTTGTTTTTTTAGCCGGGAGATCAGACCAGCGCCCAGGACTTCAGGATGCAAGGCTGGTACTGGAACTATCCGAAGCCCGATTGTGATGATTATACCGGCCCTTCATTGGCTGAAATCATGGAAGCCAGGGCGGCGGCACAGGCATTGACCAACGTATATATGGCATTTGGTCGGTTCCGCGAAATACGGATATCATTAATGATCTTGCCGTTCAAACCCGCACCGATTTCACCAACATGCCAAGCGGCGAAGGCGCCATGCACTGGCGGCACTTTAAGCCCAACGGCATCACCCCCACCTGCCTTACCGGCGAACTTGCCGGATGGGTCAATGAAGTGTATAACCACATGAACGATCCCGCCAAAGAAGACATTATCCCCCGTATCTTCGACTTCTCCCTGCGCGATGAAATTGATCAACTGATGCATATTCACAGCGAATATATCTTCGGAGCCTCGTCACGGACCTACCTGAATGCATTCGGCAGCAGTTTTTCAAACAGTGCCGGAGGCGCCAATTCCTATATCATGACTTACCAATTAAAGGATGGGCCGGCGGGATTTGAGGACATTGTGGTGGCCATTAATTTTGGTGGTGAGGAAGTGGGTTTTAGCCAGCAGCTGGATGGCATCGGCATTGGCACCCAAATAGAAGACCTCACCGGAAACGCCAACTTCACCACACCCACCGTGGAGTTTGCCAATGGTATAAACAACTCGATCTGGATCAGCCTTCCTCCCAGAAGCTATGCAATATACAGGGTAGGAGCCTGGGGCTTGTTTGAAGCCGACCGAAGCTGGATCGGATTTAACGTAAAAGGCAACGACGAATTTTTTAGAGTTTGGGACAATGGCACAGGGAATATTCAAAACCATGATTTTGGCTTTTTTGATCCGGGAGATAACCTTACATTAATAGCTTATGACGTCAAAACCTGGAAAAACAGTGGGGCAATGTTACTGGGGGGAATTTTTATTACACAATTTATCCCAAAGGTCAACGGCCCGACAATCCTGACTTTACTCCTGTTGCTTTAGGATGGATGGAAAACATTGGCGGTGAAGCTACCGGAAATCAGAAATGGGGCTTTGAAGAAGCAAGTATTAACCTTAAGAATGGATTGAGTGGAGGAGAATACACCCTGGAGTTTTATACCGAAGTTTATGGAGAAAACCCAAACAAAACGGAGTTCGACAGCAACAACGGAAACAACTACCTGGCGCATTTTGAGCTGCCGTGCATCAACCCCACTGACGGCGGTACGATTGCAGAATCACATACCATCTGTACCGGCGCAGAACCCGCGCCATTCACAAGTACTGCAGCCGCTACAGGCCATACCGGTACGCTTGAATACAAATGGCAATATTCCGAAACAGGTGACTCCGGTCCCTGGACTGACATAGAAGACAGCGATGCTGTAACTTTCGAACCATCGGTTCTAACGACAACCACCTGGTTCAGACGGCTGGCTCGTGTCGACTGCCAGGAAGACTGGACTGGCGCTACAGAAAGCAATGTACTGGAGGTGACCGTTGAGCTTTACCACGTGTATCGATCCCGACAAAACGGCAACTGGAACGATGCCAGCACCTGGGAACGCTCCATCGACGGGGGCACCACCTGGGA
>SKTQ01000166.1 GCA_007122505.1 Bacteroidales bacterium
AGGCGTTCGTTTGCGAACAGGGTTTTTCGGTACTGTCCACTGTTTCCATTGCGTGTTGCACGAAGTAAACATAATTTTTGTCTGCGTATGGTATATGTAAAAAAAAATGTTGTAATTTTCGTATTGAAATCATGAACATTCATCCTTGCCATATTCACCATGAAAAAGAACGATTCAGAAGTCATTCAAACCGTTGCGCGTGTCATGGCCGTGAGTTTCGGGGAAGACCCCATGAACAGTGCCCAGCTCGAAGGCCTTAAAAAACGCGAACAACTACTGGAAGCTCATTCATTGATGCATGCCCGGCACGCCCTGCGCTGCAATATGTTGCATGTCCTCGACGGAGACCCCCGGGCTTTTTTAATTGGCCAGGACACCAGCAAAGAACACAAGGGAAGGCAAAAACTATTCATGATCAGAATGTACCTGAAAACCTTTACCATTTTGGGTATAAAAGATTTGCGCCGCTTGTTTGCCAATATCAAGAGGCACCGGAAAGTGTTGAGCTTCGACTGGCCGAAAGAATTTATACCCGGAAGGTATTATCACATCAAGATAACTGCTGTTGACAAGTCCTTACGCGGCACAGGTGCCTTTCGCAAATTGATCACCCCTGCCATCGATTACGCCAACAAAGAACAAATACCCATGGCGCTGGAAACCCATAACAAAACAAATGTTGCAATTTATGAACGCTTTGGTTTCGAACTGGTAAAAACCATACAATCATCGGAAACACCCATTGAGCAATATTGCATGATCAGGAAAACCGGCATTGATTCAGGCTAAGTATTTTGAATACGCTTATGCCTTTATTGATCTTTGGGATTATGCTTTTCAATACATTCAACAAAAAAAACAAACACCATGAAAACAATTGAAAACATTTACAGGTATCACATCTGGTTGGTACTGTTGCTGATGCTGCCGGTTTCAATCCGGGCACAGGAAATCATTCCGCAGGAGGGCATTGCGCGAAAATTTCTCGGACATTTGGTAAACAAAGAGGTTAGCGAGATGATGCCGATGTTCTCTGAAGACTTTCTGCAGCAGGTGCCCGAAGGGCAGATCACCGAAATAGCCCAGGGCCTTGAAACACAGTTGGGTCCTTTCAAACATGTGAGCAGGGTGCTGCATGAAACAGATGACAACTTCCACACGGTTATTTTGGTGTGCCGTTTTGGGGAAATGGATTGGGGGATGCGCATCACCCTTGACGGCGACGACAAGATAGCGGGTTTTTTCCTGACCATGGCTCCTCCGGAAAGCTTTACACCGCCGCCTGCCTGGATTGACTCCACCGCATTTGTGGAAATCGCCATGGAGATCGATTGCGGAGACATCAAACTCCCTGCGATGTTTACCAAACCGGTGGCTGCGGAGAATTGTCCGGTGGTGGTGCTTGTTCATGGATCCGGTGCGCACGACATGGATCAGACCATCGGTCCGAACAAAATCTTCCGCGACATTGCCCAGGGTTTGGCCAGCAAGGGTGTTGGCGTTTTGCGCTATGAAAAAAGAAATTTCCGCCACCCACACACCTTTGATATGGAAACCATCACCGTTTGGGATGAGGCAGGGCGCGATGCCGTGCATGCCATCCACACAGCCATGCAAATGCCGGGAGTTGATCCAGGCCAAGTGTTCCTGCTCGGACATAGCCTGGGCGGCATGATCGCTCCCCGCATTGCCGCCGAAGTGCCCGAACTGGCCGGAATCATCTCCCTTGCCGGTACACCGCGAAAACTCTATGAGGTCATTCCGGGACAACTGGAATACCTGATGTCGCTCAGTGAAGAAGCAAGCGACGCGGCCGCTGAACAACTGGCAGAGACCAGGGAAATCGTGGCAAGGCTCAGGGATAAAATGGGCCGGCCGGATGCCGTTTATACAACATCGCTGCTGGGAATGCCCCCATCTTACTTAGAAGACATGAACCGCCATGACACCGGCAAAATCGCTGCCGGCCTACCGCAGGCCATACTAATCGTGCACGGCGGCCGCGACTACCAGGTAACCATGGTCGACTATAACGCCTGGAAAAACGCACTCCAAAATCATAACAACACAACCTTCAAACTGTATCCGGAGATGGATCACCTGTTTGTTGCCGGAGATGAACCCTCAACACCTTCATCCTATTTCGAAGAAAACAACGTAGCTAAGCGTGTGATTGAGGATGTCGCCGATTGGATCAGAATGCAACAGTGATTTTTTCAGGAGAAGCAACCCGGACAACATTTAAGTTTTCCATATCAAATCGAAAAGATTACATAAATTTTTCAATTGCACTCAAAAATATTGTAAACCTGCTGGTAATGGTTTTATGCATATTTTGATGATAATTTGGAAAATATCGTAATTTTATTTTCCTATTCATGAACCCTAACATCCCTGAAAATGAAAACATTTACAAGACTGCTGCTATTGATGGTGGTGGTATTTTTTTTTGGATGCCGCACGGTCACCGAAGAAAAAGAGAAACCTGTTATCACCATTGAAGAGGTGTTGAAAGCCCAGAAACAATGGTGTGATGCATTGATAGAGATTGGCAATGAGTATGTTGCAGGTGGAGACTATCACCAGGTTACCGACTCCATCATTTCCCATCTTTATGATTATGACCACGGGCAGGTGATCTTCAAGCCAACCCTTGCTTTTGGTGATCAAACCTTCCGGTTGAGCAAACAAGGGGCCATTGCCTATTTTGCCGGTGGCGACCCTGATTACCCCAACGACAAAGGCTTTGCCCTGCAACCCTGGGTGGCGGCCCAATTTGAAAACATCGGCAATGATCATGAGGGCATCCACCTTTATGGTGACAAGGCCATTGGTGCAGGGCATGTTCATTTTACCGCGGCCGATGGCAGGCAGGTAAGTGTGGAGAAAATTTTCGGATACCGGAAATATGACGATGGCTCGGTGCGTATCATTCTGCACAATTCTTCTTTGCCATATTCTCCATAAAAAAGAGCTTTCCGGAAGTTATCTAAACTGCCACCGGCAAATGCCGTTAGCAGTTTAGTTTTCAAGCGCAGCCTCAATGGCCCTGTCTAACTGCGGGTCAACACCCCGCTGCCTGTCGTGGAAAGTATTGTGAACAGGAATGTGTGGCGCAACACCCGTTAACTCCAGGTTATTTCCATCAAGGCTGTAGCAACCCCAGCCTGGCAGTCGGGTAAAAGAACCATCCACCATCATTTTTCCGGAAGTAAAGATGATCCAACGGTAAGTTTCTGTACCAATGATGGTGCCCAGTCCCAGTGCATCAAAACCTTCGGCGGTCATTTCCGCATCACTGAGGCTGCGCTCATTGATGAGCATCACAATGGGATTGTCAGATGGGGCAAAGTTGGGTTGCGGGGCGTGAGGGGTACCCCGGTAACGCCACGTCAGGTATGTGCGCTGAGAAAGAAACCGGAGTACGTCGTCGTGGACATTGCCACCGCGGTTGAAGCGAATGTCAAAGATCAGTGCCTCCTTGTCCATGGCATGTGTTGACATGTCGATGATGAACTGATTCAGCGCACCCGCCGACATGTTCTTCATATACACATACCCAACGCGACCGTTGGTCTTCTCTGCCACGTAGGCCCTGTTTGCCGCGATCCATTCGTCATATAGCAAATTGCTGATCTGACCGGAAGTATGCGGGTTGGTGACCACTTCAAACTGATTGCCGTGACGCGAAAACAGCAGAACAAGCTCTTCAGGCATTTCCGGAAAATAAAAATACCTGTTGCGGTTTCCGTTTGCGGAGACCGTTTTGCCGTTAACGGCAACCAGGACATCACCTGGTGCCACAAGCGGTTCACTCAGGTCAAGGTTGCTGTGTGTGATGATCCGCTTGACCTTTAGCGGTGATTCCCGGGAGAATACCAGGCCTGTTTCTGCAGTCCGTGCTGAGTAAAAAGTTTTTTCTTCATCTCCGAAGCTGGCAAAACCGGTATGTGAGGCATTCAGTTCACCCAGCATGTCGTTGATAAGCCGGCGCAGATCTTCGCGGGTGGTTACAAATGGCAGGTGTGCGGCATAGCGATCACGCAGGCCAGGCCAATCAACACCGTGAAAATCGTCGGCATAAAAGTTTTCATCCAGCGCAGCCCATGTCTCAAAAAAGATCTGCGAAAACTCATTGGCAAGGTTTCTTGAGAAGGCATGATCTATGGAAACGTTTTCCATTTTACTGCCGCCTTTTGATATCTTGTGGATATTTCCTCCGGCCAGCAGGAAGAGGTCGTTACCGGCCTCAACCATTCGCAACGAACCGCCCGGTGATGGCCCTTCGATACGCTCCGGACTGCTGACTTCAAAATCCTTGATATCCATCTTCCATAAAGCCCATTGCCCCCGTTCGTGGTTGGAAACGAAAAACATCACCTGGTAATCCTGGTGTTCGAACACATGCGGCATGGTTTGTCTGCCTATTGAGGCAATACGCAGGGGCTCCCAGCGTTCATGCATGTTTTCTTTGTCAATCCGGATGACAATCTCCTTTTCGCCGGCTCCATCGTCATCTGCATCCTCAAAAAGCTTATCAAATGCTGCGGTCTTGCTGGGTGGTGCAAAGCGGCTGAGGGGAATCCGGTACAACCTGTCTTCGGTGTTTCCTCGTGGATAATTCGGACGGTACCTGTCGGTGGCAAAATAAATATACCGGCCACAGGGTGACCAGAAGGGGTGCCGCTCTGACATTCCTGTGCGGGTGATCCAAAGGGTGTTATCGGCCTCAATGTCGTAAACCAGGATGTTTTGCTCGAAGTTTCTGTATGCGGTAAAAAGCAGATAACGGCCATCGGGCGAAAAACGGGGTGTGGAGTTTTGGATGCCCCACAGCTGCTCGGTTACCACAATCCTGTTGTCACCGGTTTCCATGTTGACCAAAACCACATCTTCGCGGCCATTGAGATATGCGCCTTTGGAGCGATCCCGGCTAAGGGTAAGCAGGCGGCTGGTAGCCCGGCGGTCTTCAAGCCTGCGCTCCCGGCCCCGGCCGTCGGCGGCAATGCTAAAGAGGTTGGCCCAGCCTCTGTCGGTCCGGAAGTAATACAGTGTTTTGTTGTCAGGCGCCCAGGATACTTCGGTTACACGTTCTTCCGGGTTTGTGCGGATGTGCCGGACGAATTTTCCCTCAATATCCGACACAAAGAGTTCTCCGCGCGACACAAAGGCCAGCTTTTCCTTGTCGGGAGAAACATCAAACCATGTGATGTTGTCTTTCACACGGAAGCCTTTTTCAAGCGGAAGGGTGTTTTTACGGAAGAGCCGAATTACCGGGCTGCTCGTCTCACCCGTCGCGACATCATACACATGGAGGCGATAGTCTTTTTCAAAAACGATCTTTTCGCCATTGGCACTTACACGGGGCCGGCCAATGGATACGGGGAATTGTGTCAGTGCCACTTTCTCGCCGTCGCGCAGGGTGTAAAGGTTGTATTCGTAGTTACCCTCGTCGGAAGCGAAATAGATATTTCCCTCACGGTCGATGGCAGGCCAAAGGTCTTTGCCCTCAAAATCGGTGAGTTGTTCAAACACATCATCATCAAAATGATAAGAAAGAATATCTGGACGATGTGCGCCGCGGTATCTCTTGCGTTGCACCTGGCTCAGGCTTTCCCACGATTCTGTAAAGATCAGTGCACCGGTAAGCGGATGCTCCACGGCATGGTGGGGAATGTTGAAATAATGGTTAGACAAGCGCTCTGGTGTGCCTCCCCCGATGTTTACCCGGTAGATGGCACTCATGTTTTCCCTGGAAGAATGGAAATAGATGCTCTGACTGTCCCATGACCAGCTATCCACCATATCGGGGGCTTCATGAAAGGTAAGTTGTGTGATCTCACCACCTTCGGCAGGCATGACAAATACATTGGTATTGCCGTCGGGGCTGGCGGAGAAAGCAATTTTTGTTCCATCCGGAGAAAATACAGGCAGGGATGCCTTGCCGTCAAGGGCTGTCAGGCGATAGGCCGTTCCACCGCCGGTGCTGGTTTTCCAAAGATCATTGTCATAGCTGAAAATCAACGTTTTGCCATCAGGCGACAAAGCCGGATCGGTCATAAAGCGCACATCTGTTTCGGTGGCAAACAGAAGAACCTGGTAAAGAACCACGAAGAAAGCGAGAGATAGTTTTTTCATTTTTTAACGATTTATTGGGTAACGGGTTGCAACCAACGGTTAGATTCACTTCTGAGATCATTCATTTAAAATTGTTCAATGTGGATGGTTTTTAAAGTTTGTATAATTGCTGAAAACCATTGCTGCATTTTGCGCAAAATGCTGAAAGAAAATGATTGAAATTGCTTAATTCCCGGCAAATGGGCTTTTGCGCGTTAAAAATAATATCTTTTGCTTAATTAATTTACCTATTGTAATGTTTTCATTGATTTTATGTTTCTTCATCTAATCAAAGACTTGCAAATCAACATCTTAACCATCCGTTGATATTGAACCGTTAATGAATAAGAGTATTCCGGCATTGGCCAAATCAATACAAACACAACAACCTTTTACCTATGGTATATTTTGGCACATAAACCTGGACGTTTGTCTGCCGCAGAGACTGTTGCAAATGTATATAACCTGTGAAACCCCGTCGATTAGCAGGGTTGCCATGGAGTAGAAACTTTTGAAAAAAATGGAAAGAAGACGACTGCATTCATTGTTCACACAGCTATTGCTATGTACTGTTATTCTTATATATGGCAGAAAGCACCCGGATTTTGAGTCACATGCTTCGGGCCACATAAACCGGCAGGTCAGCTTCATTGATCACTTCTCCGGTTCTGCTACCATAAATAAGGTTGTGCAGTTTACCTTTACCCTGGGAAAGAAGGGCAATCATATCTGGTTTATATTTTCTTGAAAAACTCCTGATGGCTGCCTCCAGGCTGTGTTTTTCCATGGTATTGATGGAGTAATTCCGGATGTTTTTGTGTTTTGCCAGCTGATGTAACCTTTCAACGGCAGAAGTTGCAGATATTTTGCTATTGGTAATTACATACAATAGTTGCAAGTGTGCATTCAGCAAACCGGCAAATTCTATAATGCTGTCTATTCCATTTTGTTGTTCCTCATCCAGCTCCACATCTATGGCAAGAACAATATTGTCGATGGTTGAAGAAACGGGTTCGCAGGTAAGAACAATCATTGGGTAGTTTATTTTCCTGATGATCTTTTCTGTTTCTGAACCCAGCAATATTTCCATAAAGCTGAACTTATCGTGGCTGCCGGTTACCAGGAAATCTGCTTTGTACTCCTCCATGAAGTGGTTAATGCCGGATTTGTTGTGGTTGACTCTGACAACCGGCTTTATTGTAACCCCTGGTTGTGAAAATTTGATTGCCTGTTTCTTTACAAGATCGGAACGTTTATCAAAGAGTGCATCATTTAGTTTTTGAGTCACATGGTTTGGGGGGTAATATGCTCCGCCTGATGCAGTTGTGATTTGAATATGTGAGGGGATCAATACATTTAAGAGCACAATTTCTTGACTATTAAGTTGCAGGGCCAGGTTAGCAGCATATTCGGCTGCAAAGTCCGATATCTCGGTCAGGTCAGTGGTAACTAATATTTTTCTAGCTTGCATAAGTACTGTTTTTTGTTTATCTTGTACAATCTATTTTTATACCATTATTATCAACATCAGTTGTATATGCTCCAGAAGTCTGTAATACAGCGCACTGTGGTTTAAGTTGAGGATATTTATATTTATTGGTTTGTGGAAAAACCTCAACAGATAATTTTTCCTGACGCCATCATCCACAAACTCCGGTAAGCTATTGAATAATATTGCTGATAAAATAATCGATCAAAATGAATAAAACTCTGCTTGACACCATACCTAATCCGGTTATAATATATGATCTGGCCTTTAGGGTTCAAATGGTAAATAAGTCTGCAAGTGCAGCTTTCGGGGCAGACAATCCACAAAAGCTTTCCGGGTTGGATATTTCTGCGTTGATTCATCCCCGTGATCATAATAAGTTTAACAAAATCCGGAAACAGATTGCAGCCGGTAAGATGAATCAGGAAGTGGTTAAGCTTAAACGGAGCGAACCAGGCAGCCTTGATTCTCCGGTAGTTTATCTTTCTCAGTTTTCAATGCTTAACCAACCTGAAGAAGGCAAACACGGGTATATTTTAGAGTCCGCCATGAGGCTCGACGAATCCGGTTATCAATCAGCAACAAACAACATTGACGCAGAAAACTTCGATATTCTTTCAAAAAATATTCCCGGTCTTGAAATGTTTCTTATTGATGAACAGTTGCGTGTACGCTGCAAACTGGGGAAAGAAACTTTTAACCAAAAATGGCACGATGAGTTTGTTGAAGATACCGGATTTTATGGCTATTTGTCTACGGAAACAAAAATCATCATTGAGCCATTGCTAAGAATTGCTTTTCAGGGAACACCCGTAAGCACCGAATTTATCCTGAACGATAATTTTTTTTCCATCCGTATTATTCCCTACAAAAATGGAATGAATGAAATGTTGTATGCAGTGATACTGCAAAATATTACCGAAGCAAAAATTGCGGAGACTGAGCTGAAGGATTCAAAGAAGGAAGCTGAAAAGGCAAATAAGGCGAAAGATATTTTTGTGGCCAGGATGTCTCATGAAATCAGAACACCTCTCAATGCCGTAATTGGTTTTGCTGAACAGCTTAAGGGAACACGTTTGACCAAAAAGCAAGAGGATTATGTGGATGTTGTGAACAATTCTGCACGCCACCTGCTTTCAATCGTGGATGACATCCTTGTACTTTCAAAAATTGAATCCGGTGTCATAGAGTTGGATGAAATTCCTTTTTCGGTGAACAGTGTATTTGAAGAGGTTGACAGGTTGCTGGAAAAGAGATATCTGGGCAAAGGATTACATTTGTATACCAGGACAGATTCATTAAAAGGTTACAGACTGCTGTGTGATGCATCCAAGCTAAAGCAAGTCCTGATCAACCTGGTAAACAATTCCATTAAGTATACCAAGGAAGGAGAAATATATTTGTTGGCAACACTGGTTGAAGAAGATGAGAATACTGCCAAAATTTGTTTTGAGGTGAGCGATACAGGTATTGGAATAGCTCCTGACAAGACAGAAGATATATTTGAGCCTTTTCAACAGGTCAACAATCGTTTTGACCGAAACTCTATGGGATGTGGTCTGGGGTTAACCATTGCCAGGGACTTTGTAGAATCGATGGGAGGTGAGCTTTCTGTAAGGAGTACACCAGGAAAAGGATCGACTTTTTCATTCACCCTCGAATGTAAAAAAACTCCTGATTCAATTTCTGAATATAATATAGCACCGGAGAGAGCCGGGAAAGCCATACCCAAAGGACTTCGCATTCTTTTTGTGGATGATGACCCGGTAAATATACTTCTTGGGAAGGTTATCCTGAAAAAATTCGGGATAAAGGCTGATTTTGCCGGTTCAGGGGAACAAGCATTGTCGTATTTTAAACCTGGACGCTATAACATGATCTTTTTGGATATCAATATGCCGGATAAAAGTGGTATAGCGGTTGCAAAATGCATCAGAAAATTGGAAAAAGATACGAAAAAGGGTCTTAAAACAACTATTGTGGCCATGACTGCCAATGCCATGAAAAAGCAACTGGTTTACTATTTGCAGGCAGGAATGGATTCAATCCTTTTAAAACCCTACAGTGAAGACGTAATATATCAGAAAATCCTGAGATTTACAGGAATCTGGATCAATGAGGATATTGACATCCAACACTTTAAACGGATTGACAGAAATAAGGAAGAAAAGATAACAGATCTTAGCGACCTGCAAAAAATTACCAAAGGCGACAAGGATTTCACCTTGCTAATGTTGAACACATTTGCGGAAAACAGCAGGAACATGGTAAAAAAGCTAAGGTCTTGTCTGAGAAGGAATGATTATGGCTCCATCGGCGAAGTTTCACACAAACTGCTTCCTTCGGTAGAGCAAATGGGATTCAAGCAAACTGCAGACCTGTTAAAACAGATCGAGAGGCGCTATTTGAGAAAAACGAATGTGGAAAAAGATCCTGAGCTTATCAGGAAAACCATAGATCAACTGGAGGATGAAGTGATTTTGATCAGGCAAAAAATCAGTGAAATGTCCTGATCAGGCAGGAACCGATTGAAAAATGTATGAAAGGTTAAATAGTTTCATTAAGAAAAACATATGGCAAAAAAAATTCTTATTGTTGATGACGATCTTTATATGATTAAACTGCTGGATAACTATCTGCAGAAAGAAGGTTATCAAACCCATACGGTCACCAAAGGTAAACCGGCTCTTAAATTACTGGTGAAAAAATCATTTGACCTTGTATTATGTGATATCCGTTTACCCGATATTGAGGGAAGCGTTTTGCTATCGCATATTCTAAAGGTTTCTCCTAACACAGCTGTAGTGATGATGACCGCTTATGCAGAAATCCGGGATGCCGTCAGATGCATCAAATCCGGAGCATTCGATTATGTAACCAAACCAATCCTTCCGGAAAACATCAGCAATGTTGTGAAAAAGGCATTAGCCAGTAAAGAGCTTCCTGAATCATTTGATGATTTTGAATTTATTTCCGGCACTTGTGAGAAAATAGTGGAGCTTACAGACCAGGCAATGCTGGTAGCACCAACAGATATGTCGGTACTGATACAGGGTGAAACGGGTTCAGGAAAAGAATACATTGCCAGGATGATCCATCATTACAGTCAGCGAAAGAACAAGCGTTTTGTTGCCCTTGACTGTGGAGCAATCCCGAAGGAACTTGCAGCAAGTGAGCTGTTTGGACATGTGAAAGGAGCGTTTACAGGAGCTATTACCGATAAAACCGGTTTTTTAAAAATGGCCGATGGTGGTACAATATTCCTGGATGAGATAGGTAATCTCAGCTACGATACCCAGGTAAAGCTTCTAAGGGCCATACATCAGAAAATTATTACCCGTGTTGGAGATACCAAGCCAATACCTGTGGATGTAAGGATCATTTCCGCATCAAACAGTAACCTTACAATAAATGCCCGTGATGGTAATTTCAGAGAAGACCTTTATCACCGGATAAATGAGTTTAAACTTGAGCTTCCGCCCTTGCGCGAAAGGGGCAATGACATCATTCTGTTTGCAACGCATTTTCTAAAACAGGCCAATCATGAACTAAACCGAAGGGTAGAAGGGTTTGATCCCGAGGTAATAACGTCATTCAAAGCCTATCCATGGTACGGTAACCTTCGTGAAATGCGCAACGTGATCAAACGCAGCGTGCTATTGGCAAAGAATAATATGGTCAGTATTGAATGCCTGCCGGAAGAAATCAGGTTTACACAGAAAGAGAATAGTATACAACACGATCATCCCAACAACGAATGGAGCTTAAAAGAAACGGTATTATTGGCTGAGAAAACGCTTATCCTTAAAGCCCTTAAACAATGCGGCAACAATAAAACCGAAGCTGCCAGACTTTTAAATATCGACAGAAAAACACTTTACAATAAAATCAAAATCCTGGAAATAGAATAATAATCCGGGACCTGCTAGTATTTTAGCATTGTTGGCAAATGATAGAACAGGCGAATTCATTATTGCATTTTCACTTAAAATATGTAAAGCAGGCATAAATGCTGCAAGAAATATTTTTGCTGCCTTCTGCATTGACATTCATATACCCAATTGCAACAGGCCTGATGTTGTTAATTGTGCAAGCAGAGACCGCAAAAGCATTGGAGTAACGGACGGCCAATAAACATAAACAAGATCATCAGATTACCATCCTTTCTTCATCGGTATGGCCAAGATGCTCTGCAAAAGTGTCTTCGTGAATATATCCTTTTTCATGTGCATGCCTGGCAGCGTCAAGGGTGTTTTCCACCTGAAGGAATGAGGTGTTGATTTTCTTCATTTTCTTTCTGAAATTTTCAAGCACCTGCCTTTCACGGCCTTTACCGATTTTCCTGATGTAGATGGATTCTATACGCCCGGGAAAATCCAGGGCCAGCCTGGTGTAAATGCCAGGATCTTTTTGTCCGCTATCGCCTATCAGTATAAAGCGTTGCCTGTCAAACAACTGAAGCAAAAATTTTATTTTATCATACTTATGCTCATGAGACCCCTGCCCTGACTTCCAGAATTTATATATGCTGTGCTCCAACTTTCTGAGC
>SKTQ01000065.1 GCA_007122505.1 Bacteroidales bacterium
AGACAATATTTTCATTGTTTTTGATAATGAACAATGCCCCATCAACTGACGTTTTAACTTGCAAACGAATCATCACAACCATAAAAATAATTGAGCTATGACAAAATTAAAGAAGGGGGACAAAGCACCCACGTTCAAAGGCAAAGATCAGGATGGTAATATAATCTCACTGGAGGATTTCAGGGGCAATAAACTGGTACTTTATTTCTATCCGAAAGACAGCACGCCGGGTTGTACATCGCAGGCCTGTAACCTGCGCGACAATTACGAGTTGCTGTTAGAAAAGGGATACAAAGTGGTTGGCGTAAGTGCTGACAGCGAAAAATCCCACAAAAAATTTATTGAAAAGAATAATCTGCCTTTCCCATTGATCGCAGACACAGAAAAAGAGATTCTTCAGGCTTTTGATGTATGGGGTTTAAAGAAGTTTATGGGGCGCGAATATATGGGGATCAACAGGACTACCTTTGTAATAAACGAAGAAGGCGTAATTGAAGAAGTGATCGAAAAAGTGAATACCAAAGATCACACAGCACAAATCGTTGGGTAGCCAATTACACGACACTTAACTGCAGGCTTTCCCTCTGATTTCTGTTTTTCAGGAAAGGAGTTAAGGCATTTTTTGAGATATAGTACTTAATTATCAACCGCAGGGCGCAAATCCTTGCGGTTTTTTTATGCTAAAATGGTATTTTTGTTGATTCTCAAAAGATTTTGTTCACTATAAACCAAAAACCAAGTTATGACAAAAGTATTGAATCAATTGGAGCCCAAATTGTTGTGGAAATATTTTGAAGATATTTGTGAGATTCCTCATCCTTCGAAAAAAGAAGCGGCCATTGTTGAATATGTGAAAGAAGTTGGTCGCAAACTGGGATTGGAAACGGAAACAGACCATGTGGGGAATGTGGTGATCCGTAAACCGGCCACCACCGATATGTCTGATCGCAAAACAGTGATTCTGCAGGGGCATCTGGATATGGTCCCCCAGAAAAACAGCGACACGGCTCATGATTTTGAAAAAGACCCCATACAGCCATACATCGATGGAGAATGGGTAAAGGCTAAGGGTACTACACTTGGCGCCGATAATGGTATCGGGGTAGCAGCAGCACTGGCCGTTCTGGCATCGTCCGACATCGAGCACGGACCACTGGAATGTCTCTTTACCATTGATGAAGAAACAGGCATGACAGGTGCTTTTGAGCTGAAACCGGATTTCCTCAAAGGGGATATCCTGATAAATATGGATTCTGAGGATGAAGGCGAATTATATATCGGATGCGCGGGTGGCATTGATACCAACGCCTTTTTCAAATACAGCGAAGAAGATGTACCTGAAGATCATGTAGCCTACTCTGTTGACGTGAAAGGATTAAAGGGCGGACATTCCGGTCTGGACATCAATCTGGGTCGTGGAAATGCCATCAAGTTACTGAACCGCCTTCTTTGGAAAGCCCAAAGGGAGCTGGAACTCAGGTTATCCTCCGTTGACGGTGGCAGCCTGCGCAATGCCATACCAAGAGAAGCCAATGCAGTAATTACTTTGCCGGCAGATAAAATGGCAGATTTTGAGCAGATGGCTGCAAATATGCTGGCAGACTGGAAGAATGAATTGAGCAGCGTTGACCCCGGCGTTGAGCTCATTGTCCGGAAAACTGCCTTGCCGGAAAAAATCATGGACAAGAATTCCACAAAAAATATATTCAATGCCGTATATGCCTGTCCCAATGGCACAATCAGGGTGATCAGCGAAATGCCTGAAGTGGTGGAAACAAGCACCAACCTGGCTGTTCTGAAATCGGAGAACGGAGTGGTTGAAGCTGCCACATTGCAAAGGAGTTCTGTTGATTCAGCCAAAATGGACCTGTGCAATATGATGCGTGCGGTTTTTGAGATGGCCGGTGCCGAAGTGGAGCAGACAGGTGAATACCCGGGTTGGAAACCCAACGTGGACTCCCCCATCCTGAAAACCATGAAAGAGGTTTATGAAAAGCTGTACGGAAAAATTCCTGAACAGAAAGTGATCCATGCAGGGTTGGAATGTGGGATACTGGGAGGCACCTACCCAAAACTGGACATGATCTCATTTGGGCCAACCATCAGGAATCCGCACTCTCCTGATGAAATGGTAAACATCACAACTGTGAAACTGTTTTACGATTACCTCGTAGAAACCCTTAGACATGTGCCGAAAAAATAATTTTTCCGGCAAGTGATCCCGAAAAAAGATTCGGGATCACTTGTTTTGTGTCCGGTTTTTTATTATCTTGCATTTTCATCACTCAAAAAACCTTAAAACTATGAATGCAGCAAGAACAGCGGGAAACAAAGGTCTTCAAATTGGCCTGATTGTGGTAGCAGTTATTTTACTTCTATCAATTATTGGTAACATCTTCTATATAAGCCGTTCAGGCCGTTTGTCTGACGAAAAACAGCAGCTTCAAACCGAGAAGGAAGCCCTTCAGGATGAGAAAAAAATGCTGAATGAAACCATCACTGTAAAGGATGGGGTCATCGAAGATAAGCAGAATCAACTGGATGCCCTGCTCGAAGAGCATGAGAACATGATCAGGGAAAAAGATGCCCGGATAGCCCAATTGAGCAGAAGGGCAGCAGCAAATGCCAACGATCTGAAAGCAGAACAGGAACGCAATGAAAAATTGAAAGAAGACATTGATGCACTGGAGGCCAAGGTTGAAGAACTGACAAATGAGATTTACCTCCTCAAACAGGAAATGGATGCCCTGGCATCGGCATATGAACAACTTCAGGAAAAAGCAAAACAGGCTGAAGAACTGAAAGTGTACAATGTGTGCGCCCTAACAAAATGGGACAGGTGGCTGTGTGCCGACAGATACAACGTTTCAAGAGCCAGACGGGTGGATTATACCTTCCTGAGCTTTGAAGTAGATGGAACTGTATTCACCGAAGCAGGCACCAAAAATATTCACCTGTTGCTCTTCAATCCCCAGGGTGAACTGATGTACCCGTCAGCCGGCCAGTTTACCATGGTGGAAGAGAGAACAGGAGATATTCAGCTCCAGGATCATCCATACACAATGATGAAACAAATCGATTATGCCCATGAACCTGTAACAGTCGATTTTGTGCTTGAACATCCCGACAGGCTCGGCGCCGGCACTTATAGCGCAAAAATTTACATCGACGGCAAACTGAGTCGTACCAAAGAAATGATTCTCGAGTAAAAGAAAAAAGTTTTTTTAATTGGTATTGTTATCCTAAAATCTTTTTTTATCTTTGCAGTCCTGAAAAAATGACAGCAAAGCTGTTCAAAAAGTTCACTGCTTAAACATAGGATAATGA
>SKTQ01000115.1 GCA_007122505.1 Bacteroidales bacterium
CCCAGCCCGGATTCGCTGTCGCTGTAATGTTAACCTGCACACCTTCCTGGTATAGACCCGGACCTGTAACAATACCTCCATCAGGTGGATTGGGGTTGAGTGTAAGCTCGTACTCCAAAGTATCCGGGGGGATCAAGCCGTCTTCCCAGACACAGCGCACCTCCATACCGAAGGCACGACGCCCACTCAAGATGCTGGCATTGTTGGCCGTAACATTCAGCCATTTGGCTTTGTCATCATTAACCGAAGAGCTCCAAAAGCAACCGTCGTAACCCACAGATTTGAGCGTGCCATCATTGTAGCGGCAACCACCAACAGGCCACTTCAGTGTAGATGCGTAAGCTCCTTCGGTGTTGTTTGAACTCCAGCTCGCACGTTCAATATCGAGTTCATCCTCAGTGGGCAAACGCCAACCGGGTGGGCAGGGATTGTTGACGCCGTTATAGCCTTGCCATAGGTTGTCGTTTTGATAATCAAGCCAATTCCAGGGAGCAGCGCCCACTGTTATGAAATCGCCATGCCCGGGGACAGGTGTGTTGCTGATCGTACTTGTTGTGTTGCTGTACCTGTCCTGATGATGATCGTCTAAGCGCCCCCACTGGAACAAGTCGCCATAACCCAGCGAATCATCTTTTTCAATCGGTATTCTCAACGCCCCAAGATTCCTGTCTAACCAGCATAACCCATTACGTAATCTTGACCCATATGCAACCTCCTCTTCGCGATAGATGAAATCAAGATTATCACCGCATTGAATTATTCGTTGCTCACCAAAGACTGCTGTAAGGGAGATATTTTGTGCGGGCATGGTGACGGTAGCACTCGCTGAAGATGGATTATTAACATGTTCAGTATCACCGATCCAAATAATAAACTCCCAGCCTACATTTGGCAAAGCGGATATTTCAACCACCTCACCATATTCATACATGCCTGAGCCTTCAACAGTGCCCCCTTCAGTGGGGTCTGCATAAAGAGTTAATACCAAGAGAGTAGGATCCAGAGAAACAACAATTTCCGTGTCTTCATAGCCCATTGTAAACATGTCAAGGTATGCGTTGTAACCTTCTTTTTCAATTGCTAAATCATATTGAACTGGTGGCACAGAGGGAAGAATGGCCTGACCGTATTCATCAGTTTGATCAGATAAGAAAAAACCGTAATCCAGGGAAGTTAAATCAACCCAAGCACCTTCTATGGGCAACTCTGTGAAGCTGCAGCTAACAGTAATGGTAAGCTTTGAATACCCTGACCATGGATAAAGAATAATGTATAATTCCAAGTCTTCATTTCCCATCTCAAAGTCATAAAAGTTCCAAAAGTAACCTTCTTTTTGGGCTACTATTTGATACTGGCCAGGTGGCACATCAGAAATGATTACCTGACCGTTTTCATCAGTTTGATCCCAAAAGGAAAGAGCCTCTAATTCAACCCATGCACCTTCTATGGGCCCTGCAAGATCGCAGAATACAGTGATTGTAAGCTGTGGAGGAAGTTTTTGAAAGTTTGCTGTAAGCTCAACATCATTGGCGGGCATATTAAATAGAAATACGTTATTTATTGTTACTTCAACTCCGTTTTCGTCGGTCCAATTCACAAACACCCAGCCCGGATTCGCTGTTGCCGTAATGTTAACCTGTTCGCCTTCCTGATATTGACCCGCGCCTGCAACATTACCTCCTTCAGGTGGATTGGGGTGCAGTTTAAGCTCGTACACCTTCGGTTCATCCGGTTCATCCGGTTCATCCCAGACGCAACGCACGCTCATACCGGTAGCGCGGAATCTCGTGTTCATGGTTGCATTTGTAGAGAAATAGTGCAAGCCTCTGGCAGAGGAACCACTAACCGTAGAACTCCAAACAACACCAACGACATGGACACCAAAGAGTGAGGCATTGGTGTGACGAAGGCCTCCAACAGGCCATTTAAGTGTTGATCCGTAAGCACCTGCCGAATTGTTTGAACTCCAGCTCTGGCGTTCCTCATTGAGCTCATCAAGGGTGGGCACACGCCATCCCGGAGGACAAGGGTTGTTGATGCCGTTTTCGTCCTGCCACAAATTATCGTTTTGCGGACTAAGCCAATCAAAAGGAGTACTATTCACTGTTATGAAATCACCATGACCGGGAATATCTGTATCGCTAAGGGTGCTTGTTGTATTGCTTTGCCTGTCCTGATGTTCATCATCAAGGCGCCCCCACTGGAACAAGTCGCCGTAACCCAGGTTATCAGTAGGTGATTGAGGCACACGCAAAGCACCCAGATTGCGATCTAACCAGCAAAGTCCGCCACGTTTTATTGTACCATAGGTTACCTCTTCGCCACGGTAAGTAAAGGTGATGTCGTCGCCACAACTGAACACAGGATCCGTCTCATTGAAATTTGCTGTAATTGATATGTCTTGTGCAGGCATGGTCACAATGGCATCGGCTGATGCCGGGTTATCAACATATGCAATGTCACCGGTCCAGTTAATAAACTCCCAGCCCGGATTCGCAGTTGCAGTTATGGGTACCTGATCTCCTTCCTGGTATTGACCCGCACCTGCAACATTACCTCCTTCAGGCGGATTAGGATGCAGGTGGAGATGGAATGGATCCGGAATGTCCGGCTCGTCTGTAACTATCTGGACGCAACGGACACTGAAACCATTTGTCTTAGGGTAGTTCATGCGGTTCACTTTCCCGCTGAAACTGAGCATGTACCTGGGCCACGCACTGGTAACACTGTACTCGGTAGCCTCGGTAACACTCCACCAGTAGCCGTTGCCGCCAACATAGTTGAAACTTCCATTTGACCAACGAAGGCCGCCGGGAAGAGCAGAAAAGCCAAACTCATCGAAACCAGAGTGTGTATTGTGTGAATTCCAGCGTGGATGTTCCGAAGTATCGCAATCACCACCTTGTGGTGAATCTACCTGACGGCAGGATTTCAAGGCATTACCTGCACCGTTGGGAACATTGCTATTAGGAAAATTCTGACTAACAACATAATCAATCAACTGTGCCCACTCATCATCACTGGGCACATGAAAACCCGGCGGACAAATACCCCTTGGATCTGTAACCGCATACCAGTTATACAGATTACCATATGCCTTAACCATTGCGGCAGGGGAGTTGATACCATCAACGGAGCCATGCGGATAAATTGCATAAGCACCTTCTGTAGTGTTTCCCCATTCAGTAATACTCAAGCCCGTGGGTATAGGATCACCATTGTTGTACTTTGTTACACGCAGGTTCTCAGCCAACCAGATCTGATTTCCGATCTGGACGGTTTTATATACATTGCCGTGGATATCGCTTACAATACCCA
>SKTQ01000087.1 GCA_007122505.1 Bacteroidales bacterium
TATTCTGAGCTGATGGTTTTTCAACAAAACGGCCGGGAGACTATCACGGTGTTGATACGCGAAGATGGTCCTGTGATCAAAGAATTTTTAATGACCATTGACTCTCCCAAAGAAGCCGTATTTATATTTTTGGAAGGCAATATTGATTTGGAAAAAATATCGAGACTATCAAGGACAATGAACATTCAGGGCTTCGAGCATCTGGAAAAAATTGATCAGTAACATAAACTATTGAAATGCAACCATCATGAAAAAGCACATTTTTTTAAGCATTCTACTAATTATTCTGTCAGTCAGTTTTTCTTATGCTCAGAAAGACTTTCAGGGTTTTTATAACAAGCACCGCAATGATGCCGGTGTAGAAAGCTTTGACATGTCCGCTTCACTGTTTCGCTTTTTATTGAAAAACCAGGATTCCGACAGTCATATATTGAACAAAATCAGCAGGGTAAGCTTATTTATGTCTGATTCGGCCACTCCTGGTTTGAAAAGAAGCCTTCATGCCCATTTATCTAAAAACATCTACAAAGACCTGATGGAAATTCACACGGATCATTCGGGTGTAAGTATTAAAATTAGAGAAACCCGTGATGGTATTGAAGAGCTATTATTTATCGCAGATGCAGATAATTCGCTCTTTGTCTTGAGCATAACGGGTTTTATGACCTTTGAAGAAGCAGCCGCTTTGGCCGGTTCGGTTGATTTAGATGCATATGTAGAGTAATCAGTATCATCCCGGATTGATAAAACTTTTGGTTGCAAAACAGTCGGACTGGATCACCGGACAGGTTATCGGTGTGGATGGCGGTTTGGGAAGTCTGCCACACTGACAGCCTCCAAACTAACAAAACAGGAACAATATACCTTTATTTATAAAAAATGAAACGACATTATCCGTGAATATTTAAAATTCTATTTTATTATTTCACGGATAAATCATTATTTTTGTAGTGAATTTTTAATATTGAAAACATGTTAAGAAGAAGATTAACTGCAGAAATAAAAGAGTCGCTATCGTTTTTTCCTGTTGTATCTATTATTGGCCTGAGGCAGGTTGGTAAAACAACACTGGCCAAGCAAATTATGCAGGATTTTCATAAGCCCTGTGTTTATCTCGATTTGGAAATACAGTCTGACTTAAACAAGCTTAACGATGCTGAGCTATACCTGTCGTCCCATGCTGATTCTCTTGTGGTGATTGACGAAGTTCAGCACAAGAAGGAGCTTTATCCGTTGCTGCGCGGACTGGTTGACCAAAAACGAGAACCTGCTCGTTTTCTATTGCTGGGTTCTGCTTCGCCCGAATTGCTCAGGCATTCTTCGGAATCGCTGGCCGGACGCATTGCCTATCACAAATTGCATCCATTTGATTTGCTGGAAGTGCCTGATAGCGTTTCGCCAATTGACCTGTGGGTAAAAGGCGGCTTCCCCAGCATGTTAACCAGTAACAGTAAAACTCTGGCAAGTAGGTGGATGGAGAATTTTGTAAGCACTTACCTTTATCGCGACTTACTTCAACTTGGGCTTAATGCATCACCAAAAGTTATTCGAAATCTTTGGACAATGATGGCCCACCTAAACGGGCAATTGCTAAACACTTCAACCATAGCTAATTCGCTGGGCCTGACTTCGCCAACGGTTAAGCGATATATCGATTTTTTGGAAGAAGCTTTCCTGTTAAAAAGCCTTCAGCCATACCATTGGAATATTACAAAACGACTGGTTAAGTCGCCAAAGGTTTACATAACCGACACTGGTATTCTTCACAATCTGCTAGGTATTAAAGATTTTGACTCTCTAACAGGGAACCCCATTGTGGGCAGTTCGTGGGAGTCGTTTGTGCTCAACCAGGTGCTAGCTCTCAAGCCTAATGGTGTTGATGTTTACTTTTATCGCACGCACCATGGAGCCGAGGTTGACATTGTATTTACAAAAGGGCTTCAGGTAATTGCCACTGCCGAAGCCAAATTTTCCAACTCACCCCAGCTAACAAGGGGAAACTATCATGCTATAGAAGACCTGAAAGCCCCTGTTAACTACGTGATTACCCCATCTTCTGATGATTATCTTATCAAAGAACATGTTAGGGTTTGTTCATTGAAAGCATTTGTTGAAAAATATCTGCATTTTAATTCATGATTGGGTTTGACACTCTTTCACAGTTGACTTATAATATCCACAACACATGACCTTTGAAGAAGCAGCCTCCCTGGTCGGTTCGGTTGATTTGAGTGGATACATGGATTAGCATCAATTATTCATTGATGTGAGAAATCAGCGCCTTCACCAAAAATGGCCCTGGCTGTCATAAACTATTCATCCAGATCACGAATGCACCGGACGCTGGCTCCAACTCTCTTATTGAAGTATTCCTGGTGCACACTTCCGTAGCTGCTGTAAATGAAAATGTCCTTGGCATCTGACGTTGATTCTTCGCAGGAAGACCACCAGCCACCGTAGTACCCAATACTCAAAAAAACACCATTGGTGTAACGGTTGCCCCCCGGCAGAGCCGAAAAGCCAAACTCATCGAAGCCATGATGTGTAGTATAAGTGTAGTCCCACCTTGGATGCTCAGACGTGTCGCAGTCACCACCCAATGGTGAACCAACCTGACGGCAGGATTTTAGCGCATTACCTACACCATTTATATCACTATTCCAATAGTTATTATGATAATCATATTCATTCATAAGATAACTAACCAACTGTGTCCAATCAGCATCGTCGGGTACAGACCATCCTTCCGGGCATAACCCTCTTTCATCATCAACTGCATACCAATTGTAAAGTTTTCCATATGCGGCAACCATCTCTTCTGGTGAGTTTATGCTATCTGTATTCCAATGATTATGATTAAATACTGCATAAGCACCGTTTGTGGTGATTGACCATTCATCATTACTCAAGCCTGTGGGAATACTATCTTCATTGTTGTACCTGGTAACCCGCAGATTCTCTGCCATCCACTCCTGTTCACCAATGATCACCGTTTGATAAACATTGCCGTCAATGTCAGTCACGGTGCCCGGCTCAGAATCATAATATACATCAACCGAAAGCACACTGGCGTCACTTAATCCGCAATTATTTTCTGCTTTTACTGAGATTTCACCACCTTCGCTACCTGCATTTACAGTAATGGCATGGCTGCCTTGCCCATCTGTGATCTCCCAACCATCCGGAACGCTCCAAAGGTAAACCAGGCCTTCAACCGCTTCCACCACATAAGTCAAGCCTGTAGCATTCACAGGCACATTATTACTTCCTGATATTTCTGAGGGCTGGTCGGGCGGGGTATTCGCAATGTCGAATAA
>SKTQ01000176.1 GCA_007122505.1 Bacteroidales bacterium
CAGCCTTCTCCATACAAAAAGATATCCGGATTTACCTTATCCATTTCTTTTCTGATCAGATTCATGGTTTCGATGTCGTGGAGTCCCATAAGGTCGAACCGGAATCCGTCAATGCGGTATTCTTCTGCCCAGTAAACCAGGGATTCGATCATAAAGCGGCGCATCATTTCGCGTTCGGAAGCGGTTTCGTTGCCGCAGGCTGCTCCGTCGGAGTATGTGCCATCAGGGTTCAGGCGGAAGAAATAGCCGGGTGCCAGTTGTTCAAAAGGAGATCCGGCCGCATCATACATATGGTTATACACTACATCCATGATCACACGAATGCCGTTTTGATGCAGTGCCTGTACCATCTTTTTGAATTCGCGGATCCGCACATTTCCATCATAAGGATCAGTGGAATAAGAGCCTTGCGGTACGTTGTAGTTTTTCGGATCATAACCCCAGTTATACTGTGGCTCATCCAGGCGGGTTTCGTCGATGGTATAAAAGTCGTAAACGGGTAACAAATGGACGTGTGTGATGCCCAACTCTTTCAGGTGGTCAATACCTGTTGCAAACCCTTCCGGACTGCGTGTTCCCCTTTCAGTAAACGCCAGGTATTTTCCCGGATATGATGAGCCGGCACTTGGATGTATGGAAAAATCGCGCACGTGGATCTCCCAGATAATTATATCGGCATGGCTGTTTAAGGGAGGGCGGATATCATGTTCCCATCCTTCAGGATTTGTAGCAGCCAGGTCAACAATCATGCCCCTGTTGCCGTTTACGCCTACCGCCCTTGCCTGGGGGTCAGGAACTTCATTTTTCCACTCACCGTTAATCCGGGCCTGAAATGTGTAATAATGGTTTTTCCAGTCACCGGGCAAATTGAGAATCCAGGTTCCATCGATATCTTTTTCCATTTCCAGGCTTTTCATCGCCTGTCCACCGTGGCCCTTTTCATACAGATGAAATAATACTCTTTCTGCGGGTGGTGCCCAGATACGCATAAATGTTTGTTCCGGACTGTAGTGTACACCCAGGTCGCTGCCTTCATACACAGGATAGTCTTTCCATTTCTCGTGGGGTGGTCGTTCCATATTGCAGGCTGTTAATAAGAAAAATATTGGTAAGAAAAATAAAATAAATTGTCTGATTTTGGATGGTGATGTTTGCATGGCTTTTGGGTTTTGAAAGGGCAAATATAGTGATGATTGGTTTTATGCTAAGGTTTTTTATTCCTTATCCATAAAAAAATATGCATAATTAAGTACATAGGTGTCGCCGATTGGGAAAGCAGGGTGTGTGGCGCGTGCTACTCCAACATAATGGAAATCAGCATCGAGGATAATTCTGCGGTGGCTCCGTGCGCTTACCTGGTCGTTGATCAATAAGTAGAGCAGCGCGTCATGTGGAGAAAAGCTGCCATAGGCGATGTTTTCGGCAAGCCGGTTTTCCCAGTTGCCGAAGCGCTCAACACGCGCCCGCAAACCTCCCTGTCCCGCATGGCCTCTTGCCCGTCTCCGGATAAGGTCCTGAAGATGAGAATCTGCCGCACGCGAAAGCCCTTCGGATGGATACAGCAAGCCCATGGGTCTTAATCGCACAAGTTCGGTATATAATTCCCTCGCCGCATAAGCACCTTCCGAAGTAATCAGAATGTTTTCCAGTCCCGGATAATGAAACTCCTTATCCACAAAATAACTAATGTATTCATTAACATAGAGTCTGGCAAACTTCCTGGGATTGTACCGCACCAAGTTGTGGGCAAGAATGATGCTTTTTTCATAATCATCCAGGTAATCTGCATCGAAAGCGGTATTCAGGGTATCAACCGGCCATCCGTCGGCCAGTAACCGAAAAACATATTCATGGTGAGATAAGCCAGGGTCGGAGGCCCGTACTGTGCTGGAAAGGCCGGTATCCGGCCTTGGAAACAAAAAGGTCCCGCAGGCAAGCAGGAAGAGAGCCGGCAATATAAATAACAGCGAATAAACTATCTTTTTTTGGAACATTTTTTCAAAATCAGGTCATGCTGGTTAGCGATGATAATTTTGTCATCTGCATCCTAAAAATAGTAAAAACAGATAACTTCAAGAGCAATACCTGTAAACAACCATGTTAAGAGATGCCAAGTTATTAACGATTGATGCCGTATAAAAGTTTTTCCATACCAATATTTTCAGGCCTTTTTACATCCGGAAGCGGTCAGGCCGGTTTTTGCAAAATGAATTTGCAGATTTCCAAATAATTAAATATATTGCAAATGAAACCCAATTTGATCAGCCAACCAATCTTATACAACGTCAGGAGGACCAAACATGAAAAATATCCAGCGTAATTCAATGTACACGAGAGCCGTTGCCAATTGGCGTACTTTGCTGCTAACGCTCTTGGTAAGTTTTTTTTTCACACCCGCTTTTTGTGTGGGGGATATCAACGCTTTTTCGGATCATCATGGCGGGTTACCGGCAGACCGCTCAGTTCAGCCACCGTCTGTTCATTCACCTGAAAGTTTTGATCTGGATGCCCATGCCGCAATGGGTGTTACGGCATCCCTTATTGAGCAATACCTGCATCATGCGCTTACTTCATTGCGCTTGATTGCTGCTGCACCAGCCACAAGAAGTGGTATCTGGCCTGAAATCAGGCCGGCAATGGTAACTCTTTGCCAGGCTATCCCAGGAGCTGCGCTTTATATTGAAGCTGACGGAAACTATTATAGTGTTGAAAGGGGTTACACAGGGTTGAATCTTTCTGACAGGGATTATTTTGAGGATTTGTTTAACGGGCATGAAATACATGGCTCACTGATTTACAGCCGTTCAACAGGAAAACAGTCGGTGCTGATGGCCGTGCCTGTGATAGATGAAGGCGAAGTGACGGGTGCTGTGGCACTGTCCATTTTTCTGGATGATTTTCAACAACTGATCTCCGAATCTTTGTCCCTGCCGGATGGCTACCTTTGGTATGTCATTGACGAGAACGCAAGCACTGTACTTCATCCCAGGAGGGATTTTGTGTTTATGAATCCCGCTGAACAGGGCAGTCCTTCATTGCGTCTGGCCATCGAGAATATTCTGGCCGGAAGGGAGGGCTATACTACTTATGTATTCGCGGGCAGAAACACATGTATCCTTTACACTACCCTTAATTTCAACAACTGGCGCCTGATTTTCGGCAAAATCGGTGAGCCGGTGGAAGATATGTATATGCCGAAAGCTTATGATATCCTGGACCGGATTACCCTGACCGTCAGGCAGCAAATCCAGGAAATGGACAGGAGTCTTCAAAATGTTGTGCTTTCTTTCGGAGAATCAATCCCTGCTGAACATATTGTCAGAAACACTTTCAGGCAGCTTTACCGTGAAAACCCCTTTATCGTTAAACTGGCACTGATCAACAGGCAAGGCATGATGATGCACGTTGAACCCTCCGATTATGTTAGATCGGAAGGTACTTTTGTAGCTGATCAGGAGAGCTTTTTCATGATTCAAAAAACCAATGCGCCTGTTATGAGCAGCTCGTATCTCGCAGTGGAAGGTTTTGACGCGGTTAATCTTACGCATCCCATCATCGACAACCAGGGAAATTTTCAGGGTGCTGTGAAGTTGCTGATCAGGCCTGATGTGATGATTGAAGAGCTTGTTACGCCGTATGTTGCAGAAACCATTTACGACCCGTGGATCATTGAACCTGAAGGCAGGATCATTTTTGATAAAGCCAAGGGCGGCACTGGAAGAATGTTGTTTTTGGATTACAGGTATGAAGAGCAACAGACATTGCTGGAGTTGGGGGATAAGATTTCAGACAACCAATCGGGCCGGGGAGATTATATTTTCATTGATCCGCAAACACAAAGACGCCTTGTCAAAATGGCTATCTGGGATACTTTTGCCCTGCATTCAGCTGAATGGCGGATCATATTGTCATATCCTCCGTACGATTAACCAGGCATAGTATGTTTTGCCGATTCGGCCGTCGGAAGATTCCTGACCACTAGTGTCATGTCAACGCTTCTTTAGCCGGCCCAGGTCTTGATCTTTTTCCTCATATTTTCAAAATAAAATCTCTACGTAGCTAAGGCTATGCGCAGATTTTCTTTTTGTGATCTGAGAAAAAATCTCTGTGACTTAACCGACACAGCAGCATTGACACCACACCAGGTATCAGGACGATCATCTTTGCCATCGTGAAACGGTTTCTGTGTTACCGGGGTTAAACCCGCCCGGGGCTGTTAATTCACGGCGCCCAGAATATCCAGCAATTCTCTTTTTCTTCTCCGCGATACAGGCAGCTCATGTCCGCGAATTTTTACCATTAACCTGTTATCTTTGATCTCTAACTCTTTAAGCCGCTTCAGGTTCACGAGATATGACCGGTGGATCCTGAAGAAAGGCTGATCTTTCAGCAATTCTTCCAGGGCTCCCAATGGATAGTCGATCACTTCATTGGAGCCGTTTTTAAAAACGACGATGGTGTATCCCTTAAAGACGAATACGTAATCGATGCTGCACCTTTTGGCAACCAGATTTTCTATAATGTATCTGTTTTCCATGCTTTAAGTGTTTTAATTATGTAGAATATGTAACAGTCGAATTGTGTAAAAGTCCTCGTTTGCTGTCTCAGGTCCTGTTTGCCAGGAACCATTCCAGTTTTTTTTTCTTGCGCCGGGAAACCGGCACGGCTATACCGCCTGCTATGTAGATCATTGCGTCCTCAACATCATAAAAATCTATCCATTTGCCATTGATCAGGTAATTTCTGTGGGTGCGGATAAATTTTTCGTCAGGCAGCATCTTTTCCAGCTCTGATAAGGGAATACGCAGCTTTTTAATCATCTCCCCGGCTGAATATATTTTTGAAACCCCATCGCCGTGGATGATGTGTGTCAGCAAATCAAATTCCACCAGCTGTATCTTTTTTTTGTCTCTAACCCATAATCCGGTTCTCATCAGACCACAGGGTCTACCATCATTTTCTTTCATCATTATAAATTTTATATCTCAAAATTACAATGATAAAAAGAAAAAAACAAATAAAAAAGAGTAAAAAAACGTCAACGGAAGAAAACTTTACCTAAGTGGTAAAAGCGGAAGAATGAATAGTCCGAATGGTTGTTGGGTTTAAAACTCAGGAATGCAGATAGTTATCAAGAAAAGCCTTAAACTTTTTGAATTCTTGTTCTTTCATCACCCTGGGAACCTTTACCTGGCCGCCTTTAGATTTGTTTTCTTCGATCCAGTTATGAAAGCCGGCAGGTGTTGTGATCGTAATCCGGATATCTTTCAGCGCTTTGCTCCTGGCCATTTTATAGGCTTTGTTCATTTCTTTAAGAAAATTATCCAGGACTGTTTTTACTTTTTCGGTATCGGTTGTGCCTTCGGCCCCGATAATCCATTGGTGAACGTAATCGTCGCCTTCCCTGACAGCGGCCACCGTAAATTCAGGAATTTGCAGTTCAAAACGTTTTTCGAGTTCTTTCATGGCCCTGTTCATCTGAATCACTGAGAGTTGCGATCCCACTACGTTTAGGAAGTGTTTGGTGCGACCGGTGATGATGATCTCGGCCCTGTCCTTGTCTGTAAAGCGAATGGTATCTCCGATCATATAACGCCAGGTACCGGCAACTGTGGAAATGATCAGTATATAATCCCTGTCATTTTCTACCAGGGACAGGGGAATGGACTTTGCACCGGCAACCACGCTGCCATTTTCATCTATACTATCGGCGGTAAAAGGAACAAATTCGAAATAGATTCCGCTGTTGGTGGAAAGTTGCATGGCCATCTTTTCATTGGGGCGGGCCTGAAAGGCCAGGAAGCCTTCCGAAGCGAGGTAGGTATCCAGAAAAGTGACGGGTTTTCCCATGAGTTGCTCAAATGATTTGCGGTAAGGTTCGAATGCTACCCCGCCACTGGCAAATACGCGCAGGCTGGGCCATATTTCATGGATATTGTCAGCCTTATTGTATTCAATTACTTTTTTAAGCATGAGTTCATTCCACGATGGGATGCCTGCCATGGCTCCGATGTCCCAGTTTTTTGCTTCACCTGCAATGGCAAGAACCCGTTCGTCCCAGTTGGTAATAGATGCAATCTCCTTACCGGGACGGTAAAATCTTTCGAACCATGAGGGAATATTGCCGGCGGCTATCCCGCTAATTTCTCCCTCAAAATGTTTGTCTGCCCTGGTTAGTTTTGTACTGCTGCCCAGCATCATGATTTCTTTTTCAAAAAAATCAGCGGGAAGATCAAAATTAGTGGTTGACAATATCTGCAACAAGCTTGTTTTCCTGATCGCATCCAGCATTTCTTCCGACACAGGGATGCGCTTGCTCTCTTTGCCGGTGGTTCCTGCGCTCAGGGCATAATATTCCACTTTTCCCGGCCAGCTCACATTGGGTATGCCTTCCAGCATCTGTCTTTCCCACCACCGGGCAAACATGGTATCATAGTCATGATAGGGGACTGCTTCGGCGAAGGCTTCAGCAGGATTATCAGCGGCAGCAATCCCTTTAAAATGGTAATGACGGCCAAAATCGGTATCACCCGCTTTCTCCAGCAAGTCCTTCAAAATTTTTGCCTGTGATTCGGTATGGTCATTATCCGGTATGACCAAGTCGGTGATTTCCAGGGCAGCTTTGATAATGTTTCCCAATACGGCCATAGGCTATGATTCTCAGTTTCTCTTTTGTGTATATTTTACTAACGCAGTTTATCCTTTTCTGTTTTGTTTTTTGGTAGAAAGCAAGCCACAGGCGGCATCAATATCCTGCCCGCGTGAACGGCGGATGGTGGTGGTGAGGCCTTTGCTTTCCAATGCTTCTTTGAAAGCTGTCAATGCCTGATCATTTGGAGTTTCCAGGGGACTGCCGGGAATGGGATGGAACCTGATCAGGTTGATCCGGCAGCGAATACCCTGAAGCCGGCGTGCCAGTGCCTTCACGTGCTGCATGTTATGATTCAGGTCTTTAAAAACAATGTATTCAAACGATACACGCCGTTGCCTGTCAAGAGGCGACTGGCGCAATACTTCCAGGATGCTTTCTAACGGTGAGGTATGCTGAGCGGGCACCAGCCGTTTTCTTTCCTCATCAAAAGGAGAATGTAAACTTACCGCCAGATGACAGTTGCTTTTTTCCAGGAAAGTTTCCATAGCCGGCAATAGTCCGATGGTAGAAACGGTGATCCGCCTGGGGCTCATGGCAAAACCATAATCCGCGGTGATGATCTCCAGGCTATCGAGCACCGGCTGCAGGTTGTCAAGCGGTTCACCCATGCCCATGTACACGATATTTGTAAGCAAATGATGCTCCGGGATACTGCTGATCTGGTTCAGGATCTCTCCCGCGCTTAACTGACCTTTCAAACCCTGTCGCGCGGTCATGCAAAACCTGCAACCCATGCGGCAGCCCGCCTGGGAGGAAACACACAACGTATGCCTGTCGCTTTCGGGAATGTAAACAGTTTCAATAAATTGACCTTCGCCTGCCCGGAAAAGGTATTTTTTGGTACCGTCAACCGACTCCTTCACCTCTGAAGGCATGGTGAAACCCGGCTCTGCGATCTGCATCAACTCAGCTCTGACGGTTTTTGACAGGTTGGTCATCTCATCGATGGTTTGAACCCTGTTTTTGTAAAGCCAGTTGGCGATTTGCTTTGCCGTATAAAGCGGCCAGCCCTGTTTTTCAACGAAGGTTTTCAGCTGTTCCAGGGTTTTTCCCAACAGTTTTTCTTTTTCCGGTGTTTTATTCATTTGAAAGGCTTTTGGGCAGATTTGGCCGGGTGATATTTAGGGTTTTACAGGAAAGGCAAAGGTAAGCGAAATATTCAAGTGATGCCGTTTGCCAGATCAATACCGTTAACAATAATGTAACTTCTTTTTTTTACTTTTGTTTTAGAAGATACACATTGCCGTAAGTGCTTATTCTGCGTAAACGGCAGGCGGTTTTGCATGTAATGTCTGCTGTTTGGGGACAAAAGATAATGTTATGCCTGCCTTGAAGTAAGGGTTCTTAGCCGCAGGAAATTTAAGTATTAAGACCGGTTTTTTAATAAATAGGAGTTATGAAAAAAAAACTATGTATCCTGTTGTTATTCTTTTTTTGGGGATGGTCAATCCCTGTGTCCGGTGCTCCTGACGAGGCCGGTGATGAATTTGCCGGATTGCAGGGTTTTTATAGTCGCGATGGTGGTCATCTTCGGGCATCCTATCTTTCCGAATTGCCTGATAAAATGGTGTTTCTCAAAATAGGACAGGGCTTTTCATTTGGCCGGTTGCTGGATCAGCATATGTCCAACCTGCACTATACCGGTCCGGGTGGTGTGTTGTCATTCAGCCGTTATGTGGAGAGCCGCCGGGGCATTACGGAAATAGTGTTTGCCAGGGGAGGTATGCATTACGCCCGGCCTGCTCACGAGAATACCCTTGTTTATAATCCGTTCTTTGGGATGAGCTATCAGCATTTGCGACGGCTGCAGGGGAGGAGTGTTTTCACTGTTTATGCTGGAGGACGGGCTGATGTACTGGCCAATATCAGAATGGCTCCAAGGCTTGGCAATTCCTATCTTTTTGCCGATTTCATTACAGAAATTCAGCCTATGGGACAGGTAAGCTATCAGCCGCATTTTTTTAACCGCGACTGGCATTTTGATTTCTCTCTTTCATTTGCCCTTTTGGGATATGGGGTTCGTATGCCGGAATATGCTACCAGTTTCATGATTTCACCTGACGGGGGCTCTGCCTTCGCGGATTTGGAATCCGGCATATTGCATCCGGCAAATTTTGCGCATCTGACAAGCGGCATCTATATCAAAGAATCATTTGGCGGTCAGTATAACCCCAACTGGTTCAGGATCGGTTATTTCTGGGATTATTACCGGATCAGCGGAAATCACGACCGTAAATTTTTCAATGCCAACCACCAGGTGGTGCTGGAGTTGTATTTTATGGTGAACTGAGCTGGGAGTAGGGACAGGGCTTGACCTGTCCATGATAAAATTTGATTTTGTACGAAAATCGAGACCTTTAGACCTTTAGACCTTTTGACATTCAACATTTACACGTTTTTTCAAAACATATACCTATGAACAAAGAAAAAAAAATAATTTGGTTTTTGGTTGGTTTGATGATTTTAATGGGTTCCTGTGAAAAAGTATTTATGGATCCGGATGCAAAGAAAGATCCGGTGAGTATATTTGAGGAGGTATGGACGTTTACGGATCGCAATTATTCATTTTTTGAGGAAAAAGGGATTGACTGGGACGCTGTTTATGATGCATACAGGCCTTTGATAAGCGATGAAATGGGCTCCATTGAGCTATTTGATGTGTGTGCCGATATGTTGTATCACCTGCGCGACGGCCACGTGAATCTGCTGAGTTCTTTCGACAGGTCACGCTATTGGGAGTGGTATCTGGACAGACCTGAAAACTTTTATTATTCTGTCATAGAACGTCATTACTTCAAGGGCAATCAGAGGTATGTGGGACCGCTGCAGTTTGTTTTTCTCAGAAACAATATCGGGTATGTCTATTACGGCAGTTTTGCCAATCCTGTGAGCGAGGGAAATTTGAATCTGATCCTTAACAGTCTGGGCAATTCTCCCGGTTTGATCATTGATGTGCGTCACAATGGTGGGGGGAGTCCCACCAATGCCAGGGATATTGCTTCTCGCTTTACGGAGGAACAGGTGTTTATTGGAACCAATTATATCAAAAACGGTCCCGGACATGAGGATTTTCGTTCAGAAAGGGTATATCTTGAGCCACATGACGGCATTCGTTATGACGGTCCGGTTGTTTTGCTTACCAACCGCAAAAGCTACAGTGCCACCACGTATTTCGCCCAATACATGCGTAACCTGGCGAATGTAACCCTGGTTGGGGATACTACCGGCGGGGGCGGGGGGCTTCCTGCTTTTCGTGATCTGCCAAACGGCTGGTTGTTGCGGGTTTCAAGTACACGTTTTCTGAATCCTGAAGGGGAAAGCATAGAGCCGGGCGTACCTCCTCATATTGTTGCTGAGATACCCCCGCCGGGAAATGAGAATGACCTCACAAGGGATGAAATCCTCGAGACGGCCATTGAGCTTATACTTGGGAAATAATTGCGGATAGGTCAGGAAAAATACTGTTTTCATTTTGAGCAGTTTGATCGAGTTGTGAAAGTGAACAAGCGGAGATATCAATATTTGTAATTTCCACATAGTTATTCTGAAATAAGTTGCTAATTTTTTTGTACCTTTCAGGGGAAGGTTTTTCTGTGCCGATTAAAAGACATGAGCTTCCATGGTTAATAAAGCAATACCATTGTATGATCATAATCAACATCCTGTTTGTCAGTAACTAAAAAGAACATATCATGAACCAACGTATTTCACTTTTTGTATTGTTTTTTGCCTTTTTGCATCCGTTGTATTCCGGCAGCCTGCCCGGTTCAATGGAAAGGATAGAAACCACTCTTAACCAAAGAACATCTTTTATTTCCAACCAGGGCCAGTGGGATGAAGAGGTAAGGTATTTTACTCAAAACGGAAACATGAACGCATGGTTTACCGGTCGCGGTGTTGTTTTTGATTTTTTCCGGATGACCGCCGATAACGGACAAAGGTCGCTTCGAATTCCCGGTGAAAAACCCGGTGAGCGGGAAACTGTTCGTCGCATGGGCCATGTGCTGATGATGACCTTTGTTACATCTTCAGAATCGCAGCCGGTATTTCGCACCCAGCAGCCGCAAACCACCCGGTATAACTATTTTCTGGGAAGCGATCCCACCAATTGGGCACAAAATGTTCCTTTGTTTGATGAAATCATTCTGGAAGGTGTTTTTGGTAAGGATGCCGGCATAGATGTCCGTTACTATTATGAGCCCGAAGGCCTCAGGTATGACTTCATTGTGCATCCGGGGGCACGGGCGGATGATATTGCCTTTATTATTGAAGGGGCGGATGAAGTGCTTGTAAAAGATGACGACGAACTGATCATTATGACCAGCCTGGGAGAAATTCGCCATAAAGGATTACTGGCTTACCAGGAAATAAACGGCGAAAAAAGAGAGGTTCCGGGAAGTTTTCAACTGAATGAAAGGGGCGAAGTGGGCTTTCATGTCCATTTGGAGGATGCAACCCGCCCGCTGATTATCGATCCATTGATCTATTCCACATTTTTGGGGGGCAACATAACGGATCAGGCATATTGCCTGGCACTGGACACGCAAGGTAATGTATATGTGGCGGGCCAGACAAACTCCCCCATTTTCCCAACCACTCCCGGTGCCTATGATGAAACTTTCAACAATAAGCGTGACATCTTTGTGAGCGTGCTAAGTCCCGACTTAAGTGAGCTTCTTTACTCCAGCTTTCTCGGAGCAGAGGATGAGGAGATTGTGTTTGGGCTGGCATTGGATGAAAATGACATTGTGTATATAACCGGGCAAACTGGTTCGGAATTTTTTCCTACCACTCCCGGTGCATTTGATACCGTGCACAATGGATCGGGTGATGCCTTTGTCAGTGCCTTAAGCCCTGATCTGGGCCAGTTATTGTACTCTACATTGCTAGGCGGAACTTCTTCAGACGTTGGCTATGATATTGCCGTGCATCCTGATGGAAACATTTATATTGTCGGTTATTCCGGTTCGATTAACTATCCGTCCACTGCCGGTGTGTTCCAGCCAAGCAACAGCGGCATCGGGTCAGTGATTGTGAGTGTTTTGAATCCGGACCTCAGCCAATTGGTATATTCCACATTCCTTGGCGGGTCTCCCATGTGGGAAAGCGGCCGCAGCATTACTTTTGATCCCGGCGGAAATGTTTACATCACCGGTGAAACATGGTCAAACAACTTCCCAGTTACCCCGGGGGCTTTCAATGAAACACACAACGGTGGCAGCTGGGATGGCTTTGTCAGCATTTTGAGCCATGACCTGAGCCAGCTCCTTTACTCCACTTTTATCGGTGGAAGCCATGAAGACTATGGACTTAGCATTACCCTTGACACCGAAAACAATGTTTATGTTTCAGGCATGACCAGGTCTGCTGATTTTCCGGCAACTCCCGGTGCGTACAGTACATCTTTCAGTGCCTACAGAGACGCGTTTATCTGCATCTTTAACCCTG
>SKTQ01000055.1 GCA_007122505.1 Bacteroidales bacterium
AGTGATGGAATACTGGTTTTTGACGGGATCACCTTCACCACAGCGGCTGCCGATATGCAACTGACGGCTATGTATCGCACACCAAGAAAAAACCACCTTTATCTCGGCATTGATTACCATATGTTTGACATAGATATTAGCAGGTTGCTGGATATGATCCCTGACATTGATACACTGATGCCTATGTTGCGGTCTTTTGAGGGAGCGGGAGAGTTTCACCTAGCCGTTGAAACCTACCTGGACTCGTTATACAACATCAAAAAATCAACTTTACGCGGTGCGTCTTCCATCAGGGGAAAGGATTTGGTATTGATGGACGGTGAAACATTCACAGAGATCGCCCAAACGCTCCGGTTTAGCAAAAGAGCTGAGAACCGCGTTGATTCATTGTCGGCCGAGTTTACCATATTCCGCGAAGAAATTGACGTTTTTCCTTTCCTGATCGTGATGGACAGGTACAAGGCCGTTGTAGGAGGGCGGCACAATTTCGACATGAGCTTCAATTATCACATTTCCGTGGTGGACTCTCCCCTGCCGCTGAGGTTTGGTGTGGACATCACTGGTACCATGGGCAATTTGCGTTTCAGGCCTACAAGTGCCAGATATGCAGAATTTTACCGGCCTGTTCAACGCAGGGTTGTAGAAAACTACCAAATGGAGTTACGAAGAATTATCAGGGAGGCACTGATAAAAAACATCCGCGAACAAGGGTTGTAGCCTATTTTGATATTGAACCAAGTCACATAAAAACGGTTTGGCCAACAATACTATTATTGATAGAGCTAAGAAAACAAATCAAAGCTGTCTGGAGAAATCCATAGATTATTCCAACCATCCATAACAATCAGGTTCATCTTATACATATCCCTTCTGACTGATATGTGTATAGAAAAGAATTATACCGCTTAACGTAACAACCTGACCATTAGCCATAAAAGTCAATTTTTTTCTTGTGATTATCCCATCTGCAACATATATTTGCAGAAAAATCTTTGCTATGTTTACGGATGAGCATCATGACGAAACCAATGAGCCTATGCCACAATATGAGCCTGGACTAACATTTGAAAAGGTATGGGCCATGATGCAGGAAAGCAACCGAAAGTTTGAAAAAAGCTGCGAAGAATGGGACAAGCGATTTGAGAAAGACCGTGAAATCTGGCAAAAGCAATCAGAGGAAGTCAACCGCAAACTAATGGAGACTGCACGCCTGATCGGTGAACTAAGAGAAGAATACAAAAACCGGTGGGGCGAACTGGTGGAAACACTGGTATCTGGAAATTTGCTCAGGCTTCTTCGGGAAAGAGGAATTTTGGTAAACAAGCTTAAACAAAGGGTGAGTCAGGCCCATGGGGAACCCAATTACGAGCTTGATATTGTCGCACAAAATGGCGATGAGGTGGTGATCGTAGAAGTCAAATCTGTATTGAACCCCGAAAGCGTGAAGCACTTTCTGCACCAACTGAAGCTTGTCAGAAAAGAAAGTAAGCGGTTTCGTCAAAAGAAAATCATTGGTGCGGTAGCTTTCCTGAAAGAACACTGCGACGCTTCCGGTATGGCGATCAATCAGGGACTGCTGGTCATTCGTGCAACCGGCGACAGTGCTGAAGTCATCAATGATAGGGATTTTGTACCGAAAAGATTTTAGTTAAGGACTAGACCACCTCCTATGATGGTAACAATCAGAGAGCTGTATGCGGACACATATTTTGTCATATATGGCTGTCCGCTTCTTGGTGATCAACCAGGCGAACTACCCTGGTATGATTCCCGGCCATGTTCTGTTTGACAATGAGATACAGGCATTCGAAACCCATGTTGCATAATTCTTTTCAAAAAATGCTTGTTTAATGCGTTTTGCATTTTAACAGCTGTTATATTTGCATATACTTTCCCTGCTTCTTTTGTTAACCAAATATGTGGCATATTTGGGCCACAACCAGTATCAACAGGTCACTTATACAGCATTTTAAAAACATCATGATGAAAAGAAACATTGGTACCACAGACAAAATTATCCGCCTGATCATCGCGATCATTCTTATTGTAATCTATTTTACCGGAATTGTTGAAGGAACATGGGCAATAATCTTCCCAATCGCAGCAATTGTCCTGGCCCTTACAACCATTACCGGATTTTGCGGGCTGTATCCTTTGTTTGGGATCAATACCTGCAAGATTAAGGACAAGAAGTGAGAGCAGAGGATGAAAATCGGGGAATAATGATAGCTGGGAGCTGGACTTAAGAGACTGAAGGGACTTGAGAGACAGAGACCTTCTGACCTTTTGACATTTGCACATTTTCGCTTCGCGCTGTCATTTATAGTCATTGGCATTAGTAACTTTGTGTCCTTTATGTTAAAAATCAACCGCAAAGACGCTGAGGGCGCAAAGAAAATGTGTAAATATACCAATGTATCAATGTGAAAATGTACCAATGTCCCCTTCTTTGCGGTCTTTGCGTGAAAAACTTTGCGGTCTTTGCGTGGAATTATTTTTACTACACAAAAACATTTTTTTTGAAAAAATGATTGTGATTGAAAAAAATGCACGAAGGCATATGCTTTAACCTACCACCGACCACTTAACCGTAAAAAGTGCCCGATCGCTGATATTCAGTAAAATAATTTTATTGATTTAAATAATAATACATTATATTTATAGAAAAATATAAATAATGGCAGCAGAAGACAAGGATGATACGAACGATCCGGGCATGGTCAATGACGATGGCATGTACCATCAGAAAGAGCCGTTGAACTTTGAAAAGGTTTGGCAAATGTTTCAGGAAACGGATAAGAAGTTCCAGGAAACGGAACGCATTTTACAGCGTGCTTTCAGGAAAATCGGTGGACTCGGCAATAACATCGGTGAGTTCTGAAAAATGATGATCGATTGTCAATTATCGGTTGTCATATACTTCGCGTCATATATTGTCATTTAGCGCTTCGCGCTGTCATTTTTTTTTTGAACGCGGATGACACGGATGCTTCGCAACGCAGATAATCAAGGATAAAAGAAAAAATCCGCGGATATCCGCGCTCGCCACAGGCGATCCGTGTGATTCGCATTCCATTATTGCTTCGCGTTATTTGTTGTCATTTGGTGCTTCGTGCTTTCATTCATGGTCATTGGCATGAAAACTTTGTGTCCACTGTGTCTTTAGCGGTGAAAAAAACCACAAAGGGGCAAAACACGCAAAGATTTTCACGCAAAAGCCGCAAAGATGGGGTCATTGGTACATTTTCACATTATTACATTGATACATTGGTGTATTTTCTTTGCGACCAATGCGCTTCTGCGGTGAAAAAAAAGTATAGGCTTAATGGATAAAAAGAATCAGAGCTTCTCAGCGTCTATGGATTTTCCCTCCTCTTGCGCATCCGGGTCCATTTCTTTTCTGTCAATGGCTTCCTGAAGCTCGTCCATTACATATCCCTCCCCTATGGGAACCTTCATGCGATGAGCCACACGGGCAAGCATATGCGCACCTATAGGTGCCGTAAGGATCACAAAAAGCACTACCATCAAAGCCTCAATGGCCACAATCCACTGCGGATGCCAAAGTAAAACGGCTGCAAGCATGAGAATGGCCCCCAGCGATGCAGCCTTGGTAATGGCATGCATGCGCATGTAAACATCAGACAATTTCACCACACCGATAGCCGCCACCAGCATAAAAAGTGATCCGGAAATCAGCAAAATCGATACAATCCACTCCATCATAAGTCAATCCTCCTTTTCAGGTATTTGGCGAAAGCAATATTTCCCATAAAAACCAATAAAGCAATAATAACGGCTACATTGAGATATACCGGCTGACCGGTTAGCATAATATACGTGATGATAAGACCGATTACCAGGGATGCCACCAAATCCATTACCACGATACGATCAGGTAATGACGGACCGGCCAGCAACCTGTAAAGGCCTGCGAAAAGGGAAACGGTCAAACAGGCAAAACTAAAGTAAACGGCAAAGTTCAGTATCGGATAAGCTTCCAGACTTTCCATAATGCAAATGCTTTTATTCGAAAATTAATTGAATGCGATGCTCCAGCTCTCCCTTGATTTTTTGTATAAACTTTTCTTTATCAAAAAGGTACATAGCATGGATATAAATCTTCTTTTTGTCCGGGGTCATATCAACCGTGAGGCTGCCCGGCGTCATGGAAATCAGATTGGCAAGGGCAATGATGGCTGTCTCACTTTTCAGATCAATCGGCACTTCCACAAAGCCGGGGCGCATAAGGTCTTTTGGCGTCAT
Source organism: Bacteroidales bacterium (assembly GCA_007122505.1). Lineage (GTDB taxonomy): Bacteria > Bacteroidota > Bacteroidia > Bacteroidales > UBA7960 > PUPG01. The sequence continues at coordinate 4,267 of SKTQ01000055.1, forward strand.
GATATCATAAGCCACATACAGACTGGACAACACAAGCTCCTTCAGGTAATAGATAATGAAGGCGATTAACCTGAACAACCGGACGAAGAAATAGAGAAATCTGCGCATGTTATGATTATTTATGGTGATGTTTGGTTCAGTATGGCGTCAATGTATTGATAGGGGTCTTTGAGCTGCATGGCAGCCTGATGCGTCAACTCCATCGCAGGGCCTGCAAAAATACCAAGCAGGATAACGGCAGCTGCCAGCAATGTGGTTGCAGCTATTGCCGATCGGTTAACAGGCTGTGCCTTCTGTGCATCTTCCGGTGTCTTTTTGAAATATGCTTCATTCCAGATTTTGATCATGGAAAACAAGGTAAAGAAGCCAACGGCAATAGCCACAGCTGTGATGAGATATTCACCGGCTGCAAAACCACCTTTGATGAGAAACAATTTGCCAAAGAATCCGGGCAGAGGAGGTATGCCGGCCAGCGACATAGCGGGTATAAAAAAGAGCAAAGCCAGGAAGGGTGCCGCTTTGTATAACCCTCCAAGGTATTTTAGGTCATAACTGCCCAGACGCTGGAAAACAAGTCCGCCTGCCAGAAATGTATTTGTTTTGGACAGCATATTGTGCACCGTAAAATAGATGGCCGCTGCCAAAGAATTAACACTGAAGATTGCCAGCCCCATTACCATATAGCCCACCTGGCTGATGATATGAAAAGACAGGATTTTGCGGATGTCAAACTGTGACGCAGCCATGAGAACACCCACCGACATGGTAAGTCCGGCAATAATCAGCAGGAAGAGCTTCCAGAACATGACATCCTGGACAACAAAAAGACTGTAAAAACGAAACATGGTATAGATACCCACTTTCGTTAGCGTACCTGCAAAAAGTGCAGTAATCGGCACAGGAGGTGTATGATAGGACGCAGGCAACCAGAAAAAGAAGGGAAAAAGCGCAGCTTTCACACTAAAAGCGACAAAAAACAGCATAAGCGCTCCATTAATGTATGGCATGTTTTCCCATGTACGCATCTTGTATGCCAGATCAGCCATATTCAGGGTACCGGTCTGTCCGTAAAGTATCCCTATGGCCGACACAAAGAAAATGGAGGCCACAAAGCTGATAGTAACATACTTTACACTTCCCCGAAGTTGCTCTGCTGAGCCGCCGAGAGCGATCAGCACAAATGAGGAGGTAAGCATCACTTCATACCAGACATACATGTTAAAGATGTCCCCGGTTAGGAAGGCACCGTTAACGCCCATCAGCAAACCAAAAACCAGCGGATAATAACCGGCCGTTTGCCTTTCCTTATCAATAAAACCAGGACTGTAAACCATAACCACCACGGCCACAAAAGATGTGGTGATCAGCATAATGGCCGACAGCAGGTCAGCCACAAGGGTAATGCCATAGGGAGCAGGCCATGTGCCCAATTGTATGGTAAGGATTCCTTCTGTTGCAACCTGGCTAAGCAAAAGTGCCGATACAACCGTCAACGCCACAGCCGACAGCAAACTAAAAGCCTGTTGGAAAAAGAGCCATCTGCGCGTAAAAATGAGCAGCACCATAAACACCAACGGCAGAATAATTGGTAAAACCAGTATCATCGTTATTCGTTTTCAGAGAGTTCGTCTAAATCAACTGTTTTGGTAACACTGTAGAATCGATACACCAACACCAGGGCAAAGGCGGTAACACCCAGCCCAATCACAATCGCTGTAAGTATCAGGGCCTGGGGCAGAGGATCAGCCATGCTTTCCGATTCACCGGTAATAAAGCGGATAAAAGCGGGATAACCACTGGTAAGCCCGCTGGCTACAAACAAAAGCAGGTTGGTAGCATGTCCGAGAAATATTAGTCCCAATATCAATTTGAAGATGTTTCGGCGGAGCAGCAAATAGACCGCTGACCCGTATAAAACACCAATAACAACTGCCAGTAATAGAAGCATATTTATTCCTCCATAATTGAAAACATAACCAACATGAGCATTCCGGCAACTGCAAGATACACACCCACATCAAATATAAGGGGCGTACCCAGCTTGAGCTCTGCTACCGTATCTGCGAAAAGGGTTATCCATTCGCCTGTCATAAAAGTATCCCCGGCAAATAAGGCAGGTATGCCGCTGACAACCGCAATAAGCAACCCAAGTGCTGTGAGGTTCAGCGGGCTGAACACAAAACGGTTCTGCGTTTTGGCGACCCCAAAAGCCATTGCATAGAGGATGTAGGCCGCCCCCAGCATCAAACCCCCGATGAAACCGCCACCGGGTTCATTATGCCCGCGATAAAGGACTACCAGCGACAAAATAATCAACAAAGGTCGCATGTGCCTGGCCGCAATTTGTAATATAACCGATTCCATATCAGCTTTTTACTTTTTTTGTTAGCTTAATCATTGAAAATATACCCAGGGCAGCAATGGCGATCACGGTGATCTCACCCAGCGTATCCAGGGCCCTGTAATCAACCAGGATCACGTTCACGATATTTCTGCCGAATGCTTCTGTATAACTTGTTTCTTTGAAAAAATCAGAAATGGGTACACCCAATTGTGATGTACCTGCTTGTAAAACCAGGACCATCATGAAACTACCCACCAGCGCTGCCACAAGACCGTCACGCATCCTGTCACCGGTTTCCGAATACTTCTGATATTTTGGCAGGTGGTAAAGAACAGCTACAGCCAGTATCACCATCAATACTTCCACCATCACCATGGTGATAGCGAGGTCAACACCACTGTACGCGATAAAAATGATGGTAATACCAAAACCAATTACCCCCATTGCAATAAGTGCGATAACACGCGAATGCGAAACCACCGCAGAGAGTGCAGCGGCGACAATGAGCACCAGTACGGCCACCAGATTCAAAGGCATATCAGCAAAATTGAGCTCAAGCACAATGGGATCGGTACGCCAGATCATTACCCAAACCAATACAGATGCAACAGCGAAAACTGTCATCAGGTAATAACGGTGATAACCATGCTGTATCCGCTTTGTTTGATTCTTGGTATACAAAAGGAATGCATCCATTCCCGAAGCGAATCCTTTGGCAAATTCCCTTGCAAAATACCTTACGTTGACGCCGCCGGAGTAAGCGATGAAAGCAACTTTATACTTGTACGCCATAATCCCGGCAATCAGCGTCATTATACTTAGCAGCAATGCCGTGTTTATACCATGCCAAAGCTTTAGTCCTACGGCATCATGCCCCGGACTGATCGAAGTAATGGCGCTTGCGGTCAAAGGTTCTGCCAATATTTTCGGAAAAAGTCCCAGCAACAGGCCACCCAGCATCAGAAGAAAAGGGCCAACCAACAAAGCAAAATAAGGTTCGTATGGTCGCTTACCATACTGGGGACGGTCTCCCCAGAAAACATCCAGAGACAATCGCAAAGACAGAAACACCAGCACGGTATTGGTAAAAAATGCTGCAATCAATATCAGATATTTGGCTGTGGGGGCAAAAACGGCTGATTCATAGATCAGCTCTTTACCGATAAATCCGAGCATAGGCGGTATACCCGCCATGGAAACCAGCGCAAGCGTCATAATGATAGCTGCCACCGGCATACTTTTGTAAAGCCCGCCTAACATGTTGATGTCGCGCGTACCTGACACTTTCTCAATATTGCCGGCCATCAGAAACAGGGTGCCTTTGTAAAGTGCATGTACCAAAAGAAAAATGATGGCGGCATTCATGGCATATTGCGTACCTGTACCGATAAGAAGCACCAGAGTCCCAAGGGCACTAACGGTAGTGTAAGCAAGTATTCTCTTCAGATCCGTTTGCGTAATGCTCAGCCATGCCCCTGCTACCATCGTAAATCCGCCAAAAAGGGTAAGCAATACATGCCACAACTCAGTCCCACCCATAACAGGGCTTAGCCTTGCCAGCAGGAAAACCCCGGCCTTTACCATCGTAGCTGAATGCAAAAATGCGCTAACCGGCGATGGTGCTGCCATTGCGCCCGGCAACCAAAAATGGAAAGGAAACTGCGCCGACTTCGTAAAAGCACCAATCAAAATGAGTATGAGTGCCGGCAAATAAAGAGGACTCTGTTTGATGAGGTCAGGATTAGCCAGTATTGCAGATAACTCGTATGTTCCATACGGAATCCCCAGCAAAATGAAACCGCCCAGAAGTGCCAAACCGCCAAAACCGGTAATCAATAATGCTTGCAGAGCAGCCATACGGGCTTCGGGTTTCTCGTGATAGTAACCAATGAGCATGTAAGAACTGATGCTCGTGAGCTCCCAGAAAACAAACATCGTAATGAGGTTTCCGGATACCACAACCCCTTGCATGGAGGCCATAAACAGGATAAGATAGGCCATAAACCTCCCCTGCATCGGGTAGGTTTGCATGTACTTACCGGCATATATCAGAATAAAGGTCCCGATACCAAGTACGATGAGGCTGAACAGAATACTGAATCCATCAATATAAAATGAAAAATTGATGCCATATACATCTATCCAGCGATAGCTTTCCAGTATAACCATACCATCATTGATGGCCGGTAACAAGCCAAGATAATAAATAAACCCGGTTAGGGGAAGGATGGCATATATCCAACCGGCAGCACCCCTGAGATACCTGCGTGTAAAGGGGGCCAAAAATGATAAAAATAATAATAGTGTGATAAACAGTCCCGTATTCATACAAAAGGAAGATTACATTCCCACCAAAGATCGTAAATGAACCATCAATCCTAATCATAGGTTGATTACGGAACTTAAAACACAGTTTTTAACAGATTGTTTGTCTTGTTGAAAAAAAGTTAATCAGTTTTTTGATGGATGAGCCCTTTATAATGAGCACCCACCACCATGGCTCCGGTAACAATTACAATGTTTTTGATGATATATTGTCCGATGAGTGTGGGGACCAGCGGGGGTGGCACAAAAGTTTCGGCAGGAAAAAGAAAGAGTGGCATAACGGTTCCAACCATCTGTACAAAAAGCAAAGGCAAGGCAAAACGCATCCAAAATCTGAAAATAAACATCAGACCGATCAGTACCTCCCATGTGGCCAGCAAAGGCATGGACACCTGCTGTTGTATCAATCCAAAACTCATGGTTTCGATGGTACGCGAAGCCAGCTCCTCGGCAGAGCTGAGACCCGGAAAAAATTTTTGTATCCCGAACCAGAAAAAAACAATCCCTATGCTGATTCTTAGCAGCGGAATACCTTTTGCAGCCATCCATTGATAGGCCTTTTTTTCGAACTGCATGATTCTGCTCATATCTGTGTGTTTTAATTATTTTATTGATTGAAACAGCAATAATCCGCTGCTATTAGCGAATTATTTCTTTAATAGAAACACACTTAGCCATGAAAATGTTTAGCTGAATGAGTGATCATCTGATTGTGGAGCGGGATACTGGTCTAATGCTACCGTGCGATAGAGGTCCGTACGCCGGTCGTTCCAGTTTGTGACTGTTCCGCGGTTCCGGAAGCGCTTCAGCAGCTCAAGGTCAATGTCGTTGATGATAACGGTTTCCACGTTTGGAGTACATTCTCCGGCGATGGCATCGCGCGCGAAAGAAAAGTCGGATGGAGTAAAGATGCCGGATTGCGCATATTGGATGTCCATGTTGTCCACCTGCGGCAGGTTACCAACAGTACCTGCAATGGCCACAAAAATCTGGTTTTCTACACAACGTGCCTGTGCACAATACCTTACACGAAGGTATCCCTGCCGGTCATCGGTGCAAAACGGCACAAAGATCAGCCGAGCTCCACGTTCAACAGCAATACGCGCCAACTCAGGAAACTCTACATCATAACAAATCATGATGGAAATTTTTCCCTTATCGGTATCAAACACCTCAAGCCGGTTACCCGGCTGAACGCCCCACCATTTCTTCTCGTTGGGCGTGATATGCAGCTTGTATTGCTTTCCGATTTCACCATTTCTCTGAAAAAGATAAGCAATATTATACAGGTCGTCACCTTCGGGAGTGAAATGTGAACCGGCAACAATATTGATATTGTATCTGATAGCCAGTTCGCTAAACAGGTCAAGATACTGCTCGGTAAATTCCCCGATTTTCCTGGCAGCAGTTCCCGGCTCTTCTTTGGGAAAAAGGGAAAGCAATTGCAGGGTAAAAATTTCAGGGAAAAGTACAAAATCACTTTTATAGCCCGAAGCAACATCCACAAAATATTCGCATTGAATGGCAAATTCGTCAAAACTTTTAATCGGACGCATCTGGTATTGTACCACACATATACGTACCGGCGCTGCAGCCAGAAATTGCTTTTCCTTTTCCTCCTTGAAGTCAAAGTTGGTCCATTCAAGATAGGTGGCATAACCTGACGACTCGCTGTCGTCATCCATGTATTGCCTGATCACTTTTTTAAGTGAGAAGCCGTTGGACAACTGAGGTGTGAGCACGGGATCAAAAACCGCGCGGCTTGTGACACGGTCCACATATTCCGTAATACTCAGTTTTTCGCGGTGGTTTTTGTAACCGGGCAAACGGCCGCCAATCACAATTCGGCGCAGGTTCAAACGCCTGCAAAGGTCTTTGCGGGCTTCATACAAGCGGGTGGCCAGCTTCATGCCGCGAAACTCCGGATGCACCATGATCTCCATGCCATACAAAGTATCACCATCGCTGCTGTGTGTTCCGATATTCCCGAAATCGGTTATTTCATCCCACGACATATTCATGTCAAAATCATCCGAATCGATGACCAAACTCCCTGAAGAAGCAACCAGCCGACCGTCGATCTCGATCACAATCTGCCCGTCGGGAAATAATTTTAATTGATTTTCGATGTTTTCCCTCGACCATACGTCCATTCCTGGAAAACAAATCTTTTGCATGGTTATCAACTGATCAAAATCCTCCATCCGGAGATTCCTCACAGTGAGTTGAAACTCATATTCATGAATGTCAATCTTTTCCATCTTAATAGCTGTCCCTTATATCTGTAATTTCTCCATCACGAAAACCGTCAGACAATAGCAAACTTGCCAGTTTTTTACCCGCAAGGGCGGGCGGTACCAACTGTCCGCTCTCTTTCAATTCCACAAATTTTTGCTTGTGAATGAAGTCCCGGTCATCGGTCCCCCTGATGGTGGTCTGCATCTCAGTATCTATAATTCCGGGTGCCACCGACATGGTTTCCACCGGATATGCCTCATTCTTCTGCTCTTCTGAAATGCAAAGGCCAAACATTTCCATGCCTGCCTTGCCTGTGCAATAGCAACTCCAACCGTAATAAGGGTTTTGTGCGGCACCGGAAGAGATATTCAATATCCGTTTCGGCACCTGCATGTGCCGCGAAAGACGGATAAACGCTGAACTTATCAGCATGGGCGCCAAAAGATTAACGCGCATGTGGACATCCACCGCATCGGCATCCATGTCTTCTACGCGGCTTACAGGCTGGATCAAACCTGCATTGTTGACCAGGTAAACACCCGAGTTTTCTTCCGGATGAATACTGTCAAAAACGCGTTGCATCAAATCCGGAATATCATGGCTGAATGCCAGATCAAAAAGAAAAAAATCAAGCGGACAGTTTTTGGCCGCAGCAATTTTTTTCAACTGATCACTTTCAGTCCGCGAAATACACAACAGATGGTGCTCTTCTTTAATCAGCTCCAGGGCGATACCCTCGCCCAAACCTTTACTTGCACCGGTTATAATAAAATACTTCATGTGGTATAATGTCTAATGTTTGAAATGTCGAAATGTTTGAAATGTC
>SKTQ01000035.1 GCA_007122505.1 Bacteroidales bacterium
CCCGCAAAAAAACGTGTTCCTTTGCTGATAACTTTAGGCTATCCTGAAAAGGACACAACACGGAAAAAAATCCGGAAACAATCCGAAGAGGTTTACACTTTCAATAAGTACCGGTGATTGATTGTAAGGCTTTTGCAAAATCAACCACCGTTTTCTTTCTTTTTATTGTGATATCCCCATACAATCATTCTCATTATTGATTCAGCGATATTTTTAAGAACCGTGGTTGCGCTTAAACGGTTTTTATGACCTTCTAAGCTTTTTTCATACCTTTGTTCATGATTGCCGTTCCTTGCATGCAAGGATGATTATGCACACTGATTTCTTTTTCCCAAAACACCGCCAATCATGACAAACACAATGAAAACCCTTTTTTTTCTAATACTATTCGTATGCCCTTTTGGCATTCAAGCGCAATTTTTTGAAGATTTTGAGCAGGGAACAAAAAATGCCTATGCCACCGGATATGACCAATTGGAGACCGGTGAGTGGTTATTTGATGATGCACTGATTGGTACCACTGCAGGAGATAAGAAAAACGGATCAAGATCCGCCCGGATCAGGAATGGTTTTATTGAAATGAACTTTGATTATCCGGATGGCTTTGTAGAGATATCTTTTTTTGCGGCCAATTTCAGCAATGACTCCGGGGGGGGAGTCCAGGTCAGCTATTCTACCAATGGGGGCGGCACATGGACAAATCTTGGCAACCCCATCACCTTAACATCTGAGCTGACTCAGTATTCATTGTCGGGATCGGTAGAGGGGAACGTGCGTTTGCGATTTACCAAGACTTCCGGAAACAGGATCAATATTGATGACATTTTTATCACGGAGTATATCGAAACAACCGAGGAACCACGATTGCTGATGCGGATCAATGATGTGGCTTATGGACACGGAAGTACCTTTGATTTTGGAACAACCACCGGCTTGTCTTCTGCCACACTTCAAATCCGTAACGGCGGCCAGCAGGACCTTGTCATTTCATCATATACCATCAACGGTCAGGCATTTTCTGTGGATGGTGATTTGCAGATTACCCTTTCCAGCCTCGAAACGGCGACTTTTTCATTGTTATTTAATAGTGATACTCCCGGCATCCATAATGGATCCCTGACGATCCACTCCAATGATCCGGAACATTCTCAGTTTACTGTAAATTTAACAGCCGAAACTTTGGATACGAGCCAACCTATTCCCATCAGCGAGGCTCGTTTACTACCCCAGGGAACGCTGGTCACTGTTGCGGGATGGGTTACGGTGGCCGAACAGTTTGCCGGTCCGGTTTATTTTCAGGATGAAACAGCCGGCATTGCATGGTATAACGGCGCCATAATGCGCGACGAGTGGCTTGTAGGGGCTGTAATAGGAGACTCAATCGTGGTAACGGGTGAACTGGGTAATTTCAACAACCTGTTGCAGATTGTTAACGATACGGAATTTGAAGTTTTTTCTGAATCAAATATGATCCAGGAGCCGCTTGATATTAGCCTGGAGCAACTGAACACCGGTATGTATGAAGGCTGGCTTATTCGGGTCACCGATATTGAATTTGAAGATTCCGGCATTTTTTCCGGAGGTACAAATTATACGGTCTTTGACCCAAGTGGCCAGGGACAGTTACGGGTAGATAATTTTACCAACATTCCGGGAACAAACATTCCCAACAGTTTAACGGAAGTTACCGGTGTAGCCGGACGTTTTCAGGCTATGCGTCAGTTGCTGCCTCGGTTTACACAGGATTTGGAGATACTAAGCGGGCCGGTGATCATCAGCACGCCACCATACGAAGTTTCTGCAACGGCAAACACCATTACCTTTGCATGGGAAACCGCTTTGGCGGGGCATTCTGAAGTGAGATACGGTACAACGCCATCCCTTGAACTTGGCAAAATCGTTGATCAATCTCATAAAACACAACATAGCATAACCATTCCGGACCTTTCTCCGGCGAGCATCTACAAGGTTCAGCTGCGGTCGGCTTTCGACGCCGACACCAGCGCAACAGCCATCCATATTACTACTACTGCTTCACCAGCAGGGACTACCGGAACCATAAATGTATATTTCAACAAGGATGTGGTTCATGAACTGGCCACCATACGCGAAGCAGATGAAAATATCGATATGGCTGACAAGTTTATTGAATATATTCAACTGGCGGATGAAACGGCTGAACTCGCATTTTATAACCTGAGTGGAAATGTTGGCAGTTTAATTGCCAACGAAATCATTGATGCCCATAACCGGGGAGTTGATGTTCGGGTAATTGTTTCGGGGCATACAGGTTCAACCAACGAGCTGGTCACACACATGGCTGCTGCCGGGATTCATGCCGTTCAAAGCACGGGTAACCAGCAAATGCATAACAAGTTTGCCGTTTTTGATGCACACCATTCTGACCCTTCCAGATCCCGTTTGATTACCAGCTCCTGGAATTCCACCGATCAAGGCACATACAACCAGTTTCAAAACATGGTGGTTATCCAGGATGTAGCACTGGCAAGAGCATACCTGCGCGAATTCAACCAAATGTGGGGAGCCGAATCGGGAGCTTTTTCTCCGTCCAATGCTTTATTCGCACACAACAAAACGATTGTTAACCCTTCCGTATTCTGGATCGGCGATGATCAAACCCGGATTGAACTCTTCTTCAGTCCGCAGGCAAATACCGAATCCCATATCAACCGTGCTTTGCGCGCTTCACAACTAAATATTGATTTTGCCCAGAACATTATCACAAGGAGGCCTATATCCAACACCATGCTCGACAGGTTTAACCAGGGCGTAAAGGTGCGCGGGGTGCTGGGAGCAATCTCCGGACAGGGCAACGAATGGGACTACCTGAGCTCCTGGGCGGACGTACATCATTTATCCCAGGCGGAGTTTGGTTTGCTGCATCACAAATATGCCATTGTTGACGGGGAGGCAACAAGTTCAAACTCCCGGGTGATCACCGGATCCCACAACTGGTCTGCAAATGCGAATTTTAGTAACGATGAAAACACCCTGATCATTTACAGTCAGCGGGTTGCAAATGAATACTTGCAAGAGTTCGCTGCACGTTACTGGCAAGCCGGAGGTGATGATGTATTCAATGTTTCCGTTTCCGTTCCGGAGATTGACTATGTTTATAACGAGCCGGACGTTTTTCTCAGCAACTACCCAAATCCTTTTGGCAATTATACGACCATTGAGTTCCGAACGACGGAAACACAGCGTGTTTCTCTGTATGTTTTTGATATGTTTGGCCGGCGTGTTGC
>SKTQ01000001.1 GCA_007122505.1 Bacteroidales bacterium
AATCAGCCGGCCTGTTTTGGTCGGCAAAATAGCCATTCCCTTTGAGCATCAATGCCACAAAGTCGTCAGAGTATGAAAAGCTGCCGCCAATTTTTTCTGTCAGGGAGAATGACACATAGGCAGGGCCGGCGGCAAATCCAAAGGCCAGCCATTCAGCGGAAAAATGTAAATCCAATTGGTTTTGGTTGTCTAAAGCACGAATCAGTTTGTTGTCATCATAAACCCGTTCATTGAACTGATCCCGACTGACCATATCGCGGTAAGCAAATCCGGTGTTTGCTGCCCCCAGATGGTATGATGACAAAGCCGGCATTCCGATATACCACTTTGGCTGAGGTTGCATAGCAACATTGGCATAACCCGCTTGCGGTATGTGTTGCATCCAAAAGATCGTATGACTGTATTGTGCGTCTGCACGGTTACTCGTAAAACAAATGAGCATAAAGGCAGCTTTGGCAAAAACCATCAATTGATGCAGTATTTTAGATGTTTTCATTGTCATTTTGTATTGTTCAGTTTTTTTTAACACTATTGTCTCAAAAAGGCAGTTTGTTTATAGCTCTATGTAAAGAGCGGCTTTCAAACCTACAAAAATATCCATTTGGTAATCAGAAAATATTTTTACCGGAATATCTCCTGCGTTAGAGGTTTGCAAACGTACGGAAAAGACCATGTTTTCTGCCGCATTTATTTGGTTTAGCCTTTCCTGATCAATATAAACATATTTCAGAAAATTATTCATTCCGGTAACGATTCCATCTTCATTAACAGGCGCAGCATCAATGATCCGGCTATGACTTACATCATCAAAAAGATGCATCAACACATTATCAGATTCATCCAGAAAATAAATCTGGAGTTCAGAACTTAATGGAAGTCCGTTTTTTATGTCTATTTTGAACTCAAGCCAATCGATGTCCCCAAGGTCTTCAGCTATAGGAAAAGGTAAGGTGTCACCCAAAACATATTTAACTATCCGCATTTCGAGGGGGAGCCAAAGTGCCACATCCATCGAAAAATTGCTGTCATAGCTGATAAACCCCGAAGATTTATCATCTTCAGGAACCAACACCGCAGCAACATCGTAGTGAAGCTCATCCGGATAGAGCTGTATGAAATCACTAAGATTTGAGTTATCCGGATGCAAACTAAACCCAACCTGGTTGATTTCACCCAGATTTTCAGTTGGAACCGCCGGTGCCTGCCATGGATAGGGAAATCCCTCAAGTGCTACCGTTTCATCATTCCTTTGTCCGTAAAGATTGTGCATCAGCATATGTATATCAAAACCAAACGAAGTTTTGGCGTCTAATTTGATTTCCGGCTGCTCGAAATAAATCCCTCCATCCTTGTACGTACTAAAAATATCAATATCCATTTCGCCTTCTTCGTATGCAAGGGTTCGGGGTTTCACCGATCCAAAAATGGTTTTGAACTCCATATCTGTGAATGATATTGAGAGGTCCATATCATAAGGCAGATTGTCAGGGTCCCCTTCACCGTAAACCTCAACCGCATAATGCACATCAAACAAACTGTGCGCCGGGTCATCTTCATAAAAGAGCATTGTATGATCAGCCAATGCGATATGGGCCACTTCATTAACCTCTAATCCTATTTCGACCGGATTTCCCTGTGAGTCGTACAATTCCGGAAATAAAACAGCAGCAGAATAAGAAAAGCCGTTGTTTAGAAGGTCAGGGCTGTCGAGATGTACTTCAACACTTCCAGCCAGAAAGGTCAATGAATCCGTTCTCTGCATCCAGTCCACATCAAAAAAGAATGCATGCGAGCCTTCCAAAACTTTATTGCCATTGCTCCATCCTGCAAACTCAAAAATAATGCTGTAAAACTGTTCCGGCAATTGAAAGGTTTCACCACCTGACAAATCTATCAGGCCGGTTTGATAAATTAGCGTTACAAAATTCTCATCATCAATGTAATAAAGTGTGGAGTCCAATTCAAGTATGAAATCATGAATCACCACAGAGCTGTTTATCAGGGGTATGATCCACTCAGGATTATAAGTATAGGCCGGCATTTCATCGAAATAACTGAAATCACACGAGGATGCATACAAGCCCAAAAATAGGCATAGTAAATATAATCGCATAAGCTTTCTGTATTTTTTCATAACCAGACATATTTATACGATGAATAGTATATATTTTTTGTTGATTATCAAATATACAATTTTTTTGAATAACAATCCGGTCCCGGGAAGCAAACCTTTCGAAAGAATAAAAAAATATTTTGTATTGAACCAATCGGCTGCCATGCATCTATTGTGGGACTATTTATCATTGGATACCATAATTATATATGTTTTTTTGATTGGTAATGAAGAATGATTGAAAACCCAATGATCTGGTTTGGCAAAACAAGCAATAAATGTTTTTTTGTTTAATTATTGATATGTCTTTATTTAACATTAGTTATAAATATGACTGCATGATAAAATCAAGAAAAATCATATTTTTGCCAACAATACAAGCTATTGCTGCCCATAAAACATGTTTTTTTGCAAATTATTTTTGTTAAAAAAATACAAAGATCTTGACAAGTAATTTTTTTTGTTTAATTTTGAATAGATTTTTGTTAAACAATAAAACACAATAGTCATGACAGCAATGGAATTCAACGCACAACTGGTTGGTCTGAGAAAAGACCTTAAGTATTTCGCTTACACATTAACTTCAAATTACGAAGATGCCCAGGATTTGGTACAGGAAACATTCGTCAAGGCACTGACAAACAGGGAAAAATTTGCATCAAACACAAACCTTAAGGCATGGACATTTACCATCATGAAAAACACCTTTATCAACAACTACCGTCAGAGTGTCCGTCAAAACACCGTGCTTGATAAAACAGACGACCTGTACTATTTAAATTTATCCAAAGAAAGTAGTCTCGGTATTCCTGATTCTGAATTTGCAACAAAGGAATTGCACAAAATAATCAGCAATATCAATGAAGAGCAGCGCAAACCATTTGAAATGTACAACCAGGGTTACAAGTACAAGGAAATTGCAGACGAACTGAACCTATCCATTGGAACCGTCAAGAGCCGTATCTTTTTTACAAGGAAGAAACTCATGGATACCCTTGGAAAAAACTGAAAGGTCTCCCACTTCAATTAGCTTGTCCGCCAACGTATAAACACTATACGATCGCGGACATTTTTCTTTTGTTTTCCGGTCGCCTGAGGTAAAATGGGATGCCGGTTTTTTTTGTTTTTTTCCCCTTTTTTTATATATTTGCTG
>SKTQ01000114.1 GCA_007122505.1 Bacteroidales bacterium
ACACGGGGCAGTGGGTGCAGCACACGGAAATTCTCCCTTGTGTCTTCAATCATATTATTATGGAGATTGTATGCATTTTTGATCCTTTCATATTCCAGTGGATCGCTGAAGCGCTCCCGCTGGATCCGTGTCATATACAAAATGTCAACGATGGGCAAAACCTCATCCATTTCGGTATATTGGTGATAGCTGAGGTTCTTCTCTTTGATGTGCATCTTAACAGAGCTGGGCAGTTTCAGTTCAATAGGTGAGACCAGGTGGAAGGTGGTGTTAAAATTACACAGTGCGATCACCAGCGAATGGATGGTACGGCCGTATTTGAGGTCGCCTACCATGGCAATCTGCAGGTTATCCAGCGTGCCCTGCGTTTTTTTGATGCTGTAAAGGTCCAGCAGGGTTTGGGTGGGATGCTGGTTTGCCCCGTCGCCGGCGTTGATAATGGGTACGGGTGATATTTCCGATGCAAATCGCGCACTGCCCTCTACCGGATTGCGCATCACGATGAGGTCGGAATAATTGGCTACGGTGAGGATGGTGTCGCGCAGCGATTCGCCTTTTTTGACGCTGGTGTTGGAGGCTTCGGAAAAGCCCACCACTTTGCCGCCAAGCCGGTTTACGGCACTTTCGAAACTGAGACGTGTACGGGTGGATGGCTCAAAAAACAAGGATGCGACCACATGGTTCTGCAGGATGCTTTGCGTGGGCTGTTGTTCAAATTCCTCTGCCAGTTCGAGTATTCGAAGCTGTTCCTCTTTGCTGTAATCATTGATGGATACCAGGCTTTTGTTTTTCATGATGGTTAGGTTTTGGCTTTAATAAATGGTCGGGGTGGTCAAAAAAAAGGGGGCTGGTGAAGCCCCCTGACAATTATTTACAACCGCAATCCCGGCTGATTAGCTTTTTGTCTTTCAGAAAGTCACATACCAGATCACACAGGATGGGATGACCGATTTCCTGCAGTTCGTAACCGACCTTTGCAGCGGGTTTGTCAATTTTGATCACGCGCGACAGATCGATAGGAGTACCAATGACCACGGTGTCGCAATCGGTATTGCGGATGGTGGCTTCCAGGTCATTGATTTGCTGTTCACCATATCCCATGGCAGGTAGTAAGACACCAATTTCGGGATAAATCTCAAAGGTTTCTTTCAGTCGGCCAACGGCAAACGGGCGTGGATCAATGAATTCGGCGGCACCATATTTTCGGGCGGCGACTGTACCGGCTCCAATTTTCATGTGGCCGTGGGTGAGGGTAGGACCGTCTTCCACTACCAATACCCTTTTCCCTTTGATCAGTTCAGGTTTGTCAACCGTGAGCGGAGATGCTCCATCAACCACTATTGCCGTGGGGTTTACCTTGGCGATGTTTTCGCGAACTGCCTGGATCCCTTCCGGCCCGGCGCTGTCCATTTTGTTGATAACCACCACATCGGCAAGTCTGAGTGTGGTTTCACCGGGGTAATAGGTCAATTCATGGCCCGGACGGTGGGGGTCCACTACGGTTACCATCAGATCCGGCTTATAGAACGGAAAGTCATTGTTTCCGCCGTCCCATAAGATCACATCCGCTTCTTTTTCTGCTTCACGCAAAATTGCTTCATAATCAACACCGGCGTAGATCACGTTGCCACGAACAACATGTGGTTCGTACTCTTCCATTTCTTCGATGGTGCAATTGTGTTTTTTCAGATCGTCGATGGTGGCAAAGCGCTGCACTTTTTGTGCTACCAGGTCGCCATAGGGCATCGGGTGCCTGATGGCAACCACTTTCATGCCATGGTTCATCAAAGCTTCGATGATCCGCCTGGATGTCTGGCTTTTGCCGCATCCTGTGCGTACGGCACCAACGGCGATCACGGGCTTGGAGCTTTCGATCATGGTTTCTTTGGGTCCGATGAGCAGAAAATCTGCACCTGCAGCATTTACCTCAGCACCAACGGCCATCACCTCTTCGTAAGAAACGTCACTGTATGAGAAAGCACATACATCCACATCCAGGTCCTTGATCAGCTTGCTCAGCTCACCCTGGTTATGGATGGGAATCCCTTCCGGGTACATTTCACCCGCCAGCTCTGCCGGGTATTTCCGTCCGTCAATATCCGGAATCTGGGCAGCGGTAAAAGCAACTACATTGTAATTCTCATTGTTTCGGTAGTAGGTGTTGAAATTGTGAAAATCCCTTCCTGCCGCACCGATAATGATGACATTCTTTCTCTTTTTTTGCATATAATTTGGGTTTTTATGATTTGGTTATGAATGATTCAGGAAAAATCTGCCACAAATTTAAGCCTTTCTGCCTTTTTTCCAATCTTTTTTTGTGGATGAATTTTTGATTTGCGTCATTTATGGTCATTGGCATTAAAAATCACCGCGAAGGCGCAGAGGTCGCAAAGAAAATATACCAATGTATCAATGTAATAATGTGAAAATGCACCAATGACCCTATCTTTGCGGTTTTTGCATGAAAATCTTTGCGTTCTTTGAGTCTTTGCGGTGAAAAAATTAACCACAAGCCGTTGTTGTACTTTATTCTTATTGAACGCGGATGACGCGGATGCAAGCAACGCGGATACCCGCGGATATCTATGTTTTATCCGTTTGAAGTGCGGAAAATCATTTTTTGAAAACGTGTCATTTGTTGTTGTTGAACCCCTTCGGGGTTCTCTGGCTGTTGGGACGCTTTCGGTTTCGCCAGGGTTTACACCCTGGGCTAATGTTGTTGGACCCCTTCGGGGTCGGGTACCGATACACCCGGCCAAACGGATATGCCCAAAACCGAAGGGGTTTAATAATTCTAGCCCCAGGTAGAGCCTGGGGTTGAAAATGCGCGAACGGCTCCAGGGGAACCCCTGCCAGCCGTCATTGTTCACCTCCCTGCCGGAAAAAACAGACTTGCCCCGCTTATGAACGGCTGCCCGAAAATTCAAAAGGGTTTACCTTTTGATCAAGCGTTGCACATTTGCCCGGTCATTATAAATGACCCTGATGATGTATATACCCGGCGGTTGCTGCGTGAGTGAAAAATGGTGAAACTGCATGGCCGGCAAACGGTCACTGAAAACAATATTTCCGGCAATATCCAGGATTTCAACACGCATCCGGCGACTTTCATCATAATTTTTCAATTCCAGGGTGAAATCCGAAGCGGTAGGGTTGGGGTAAACCTTAAATCCAGCATCTTTAGCAGGAGCGGATTCATCGATACTTGTAACAATATCAGCGGTTGCATCATCCTC
>SKTQ01000251.1 GCA_007122505.1 Bacteroidales bacterium
AATGTCCGGAAACAATAAGAAATCCTTGTATTTTCCTGTTGTAAATACACTCCGGTTATTGTTGTGAAACAATGAACAAATCATCAAAACTTTTTGTATGTTTGCCCATTCAAATCATCAACAAAAAAATCAAAGACATATATTATGGATGCAGTTATCGGGATCAGACACGAAGACAAATATGCCATGGAGCGGCGTACACCCATTACTCCGGGGCACGCAAAGAAACTGATTGAACAACACGGTGTCAGGGTAGTGGTACAAAGCTCCCCAAAGCGGGTTTTCCCTGATGGAGAATACCTGTCAGCAGGAGCAACAGTAGAAGAAAACCTGGATACCTGTCCGGTGATCTTTGGTGTGAAGGAAATTCCCGCGGATGCCTTTGAGAAAGGAAAGACCTATGTGTTTTTTAGTCACGTCATAAAGGGTCAGCCTTACAATATGCCCATGCTCCAAAGGATGATGGACCTGGGTTGCAACCTGATCGATTACGAATGTATCGTGGATGACCAGAACAAACGCCTCATCTTTTTTGGCAAATATGCCGGTCTGGCCGGTATGATCAACTCCTTGTGGAGCCTTGGACAACGCCTCAAAGTTTACGGATACACCGACAACCCATTTCTGGGGATCAGGCAGGCGCAGCATTATGCATCTCTTCAGGAAGCCCGTGAGGCTGTTTCGGCAGCAGGACAGCAAATAGCCCGCCATGGGCTGCCCAAAGATTTACAGCCTTTAACCATTGGTTTCACCGGTTACGGAAACGTATCTATTGGCGCCCAGGAAATTGCCAACTTGTTGCCCTCGATGGAGATCAGCCCCGAACAACTATTGGAACTGTCAAAAAGCAACGATCTGCCCGAAAATGTGATTTTCAAAGTGATCTTTAAAGAAGAACATATTTCCAAAAGAAAAGATGGTGCATCCTTTGACCTGCAGGATTATTATAAGCACCCGGAATATTATGAAAACAACTTTGAGCAGTATATTCCCCATCTTTCGGTGCTGATGAACTGCATGTACTGGGACAGCCGTTATCCGAGAATTGTTACCAAGGACTACCTGAAAGATTTGTTTTCCGGTGGAAGGCCGAAATTGACCGTTATCGGCGACATCACTTGTGATCCTGACGGCTCCATAGAATGCACACACAAGGGCACGGCCATTGAGGATCCCGTATTTGTGTATGACCCCAAATCGGGCAAGCCTGCGATGGGATTTGAAGGCCATGGTATTTTAGTGATGGCCGTTGATATCCTGCCCAGCGAGTTGCCCATGGATGCTTCCATGAGCTTTGCCGATGCGCTGTTTCCCTTTGTGAAACCCATTGCAGAAGCCGATTACCGGCTTGCCTTCGACGATCTGGTTTTGCCGCCTGCCATCAAAAAGGCCCTGATCCTGCATCAGGGGGCCCTGACGCCCAACTACCGGTACATCAGCAAATATCTTTGATCTTCTGCATAAAACACAGATTCATCATCAAAATAATAACCCGTAAATCAGTTCAAATATGAAAAAAGTATTGATTCTTGGAGCAGGGATGGTGGTAAAACCCATCGTCACTTATTTGTTGGATAAAGACATTCTGGTTACCGTGGCGAGCCGGACAAAATCAAAGGCGGAGGCCATGATCGACGGCCACGTAAACGGAACCGCCGTTGAATGGACGGTTGATCGCGGCGAAGAGTTGGATGTTATGGTCCGGGAGCATGACCTCACCGTCAGCCTTCTTCCATGGATACACCATATCATGGTTGCCAAGCACTGTATCAGCCACAAAAAGAACATGGTGACCACTTCCTATGTAAAACCGGAGATGAAGGTGCTCGACCAGGAGGCAAAGGATGCCGGTATCATCATCCTCAACGAGCTGGGACTGGACCCGGGCATTGACCACATGTCGGCCATGCGTATCATTGATCATGTGCATAACAAGGGAGGAAAGATTGAGGAGTTTTACAGCATCTGCGGAGCGCTTCCGGCACCCGAAATTGCCGATGACAATCCCTTCCGTTATAAGTTTTCCTGGAGTCCCAAAGGTGTGGTTTTGGCCGGTAACAACGATGGCCGTTTTCTGCGTCACGGAAAAGAAGTATATATTCCCACCGAAGACCTTTTCAAAAACCCGTTGTCAGTGGATTTTCCCAATGTGGGCCAGTTAGACATCTACCCCAACCGCGACAGCATGCCCTATATCGAACTTTATGGCATTCCTGAGACAAAGACCATGATGCGCGGAACATTCCGTCATCCGGGCTGGTGCGAAAGCATGGACGCCATCAAAGCCCTGAATCTGCTTACCAACGACACACATGATTTTACCGGTAAGTCATATGCAGAAATGCTTGCCATGCTCATCGGTGCGGACGATGCCGGTGACATCAAGCAAAAGGTGGCCACATTCCTGAATATTCCGGTTGATGCACATGCTATGAAGGCGATGGAATGGCTCGGATTGTTTGAAGATACCAGGATGGGCAGACGGCAGGACACCCCCTTTGAAATTGTTTCCGATCTGATGATAGAGAAAATGATGATTGGCGAGAAAGAACGCGATATGGTGGCCATGCAACATGTGTTCCTGGCAGCTTATCCTGATGGGAAAAAGGAAGTGATCAAATCGTCGATGCTGGATTTTGGCACCCGTGAAACCGACACAGCCATTGCCAGGACAGTTGCCCTTCCTGCCGCGGTGGGTGTTGAAATGATTCTTGAAGGACAAATTCAGGAAAAGGGTGTTCACATACCGGTGATCCCGGGTATTTACAACCCCATTTTGGATGCCCTGGAAAAGATGGATATCAGGATGGAAGAGGAATTCGGACTTCCTGAAAGCGAAATTATCCAATAGCGCCGGCAGGATAGCCCTGATTCCAATATACCAAAGAACCGGGTCTGATGCATCGCATGCGGACCCGGTTCTGTATTTTGGGGAATCGATAGCTCAGCTTCAGCTGAGCATATTTTCAACGATCCAGTCGGCGATCTTACGGTCATTCCCAAGGTGTGGCACCTTGTTTTGCCCTCCAAGCTTGCCAATTGATTTCATGTATTCTTTAAAGGTATTTTTGGGAACCTTCAATACCATAGCCTTTTGCAAAATGTTACCCGTTACCAGGTCCTTGTAGTAAGTGTTTTTTGTCTGCAGGGCCTCATCCAGCTTTTGAGAAAAGACCGACAGGTCCTCAGGTTCTTTGCTGAACTCCACAAACCATTGGTGGCATGGTAAGCCGT
>SKTQ01000161.1 GCA_007122505.1 Bacteroidales bacterium
CCCGGCATTACTGCCTGTTCAAACACATGGACATCATATCCCTTTGCCGCCAAACGTATGGCTGAAGCAATTCCACCTATGCCTGAACCTATAACCGCTGTTTGTTGTTTCATTAATATGGATTTTGGGAATTAAGGCACGGGCTTTTATAAAAACAATTTCGGCCGGCATCCTCAACATTCAACAAAAAAACAAAAAAACAGTTCAGTTTGCAATATATTCTTTATATTCACATCCTGGACAGATAAAGTTAAAAATTTAATCATATGAAACGCCCATTACAGAATTTTTTAACACTGGTGGGGATGACTATTGGAGCTGGTATATGAGAGCTGAGAGCTGGGAGGGGGAGAAAGTAAAAAGTAGGTAGAAGTAAGCAGTAAGCAGATTGAAACCATGGAAGTGCTAATAAAACTTTGTGTTCTTTGTGTGCTTTGTGGTGAAAAATTTAATTTTATTCCTCGCGAAGGCCGCAAAGGTTAAATCACGCAAAAAGCGCAAAGAAAGGCTGCATTATACATTCGCAGCAACTGAGAGAGGATTCGCGGTGTTAAGCGGAACGCCCCGAAGGGCAATTTGATTCAGCCCAGTGGCAACGCCCCGGGTAAATGCGGGCAACAATTCACCAGCGCCCTGAAGTGCAGCTTAAAAGCAATTACAAAAAACTTGACAACAAGTAGTTACAAAAATATAATCAAATGAAAAAAGCAATTATTGTAGGAACAGGATTGGGAGCTATGACCACAGCGTTAAGGTTGTCGAGCCGAGGCTATAATGTAGAAATGGTAGAAAAATACCATCAACCCGGAGGAAGGCTGAATCAGCTAAAAAAGGACGGATTCACCTTCGACCTTGGGCCCACCTTTTTCAGTATGACCTATGAATTTGAAGAATTCCGCAAGGATGTTGGACTGGAAAAGCTTCCATTCACATTTCGTGATTTGGATGTCCTATATTCAGTCAACTTCAGGGGATCGGATAAGCGATACATCATCTATCGCGACCTTGACAAACTCGCCGCTGAGTTTGAAGCTGTGGAACCAAACTTTCGTGAAAAAATGGACAAATTCCTTGCAGGGGCGGCCAGCTTTTTTCATGATACGGAATACCTGGTGCTGAAAAGGAATTACGATTCGGTGTTTCAATACCTTATGACCCTTTTGCGTGTCCCGATGAAATATTCACCAAAACTGTTGCGCTCTGTGTGGTCGGAAATGGAAAGGCATTTTGAGTCCAGGGAGGTAAAAGAGATCTTTTCCCTGGTGGCATTTTTCCTGGGAGCCACACCTTTTGATACACCGGCCATCTATACCATCTTGTCCTATACTGAGCTGGTGCACGACGGCTATCACAATGTGGTGGGCGGTATGTATAAGATTGTGGACGGGTTGAAAAAAGAACTTGACAAAGCCGGCGTTAAAATGCACTTCAACACGGAAGTGGTTGATTATATCAGCGAAAATGGCACCATCAAGTCTATGGTTGATCAAAACGGCAAAACCTGGGAGGCCGATTTGTTTGTGGTGAATGCAGATGCCGCATGGTTCAGGCATAAGGTGTTTAAGCGCAAAAAGTTCACCGAACCCAAAATGGACAAGCTCAAGTGGACGCTTGCTCCCTTTACCATGTATCTTGGATTAGACACCAAACTGGAAGGGGTGCCGCTGCACAACTATTTTCTCGGCGATAATTTCAAAGAGTATTCCGGCAAAATTTTCAAAAATGCCATCAAGCTCGATCAACCCTATTATTATGTGAATGTTGTATCCAAGTCGGATCCGGAAAGTGCACCCGAAGGATGTGAGAGCGTGTTCGTTCTCTGCCCCGTTCCGGATATGCGCTTCAAACCCGACTGGTCGGATAGCGAACAAATCGCACAAAACATCATCAAAGACCTGTCGGGAAGAATTGGCATTGATCTTGATAAGCATATTGTTTCCAAAACCGTGATGAATCCGGTTGAATGGCGCGATGCATTCAACCTGTACAAAGGAAGCGGTCTTGGACTGGGACATGATCTGGATCAGATCGGAGGGTTTCGTCCTAAAAATTATGATGAAGAATTCAGCAATGTCTTTTATGTTGGTGCTTCTACAGTTCCGGGCACCGGTTTGCCCATGGCTGTAATCAGCTCCAAACTGGTTACCGAACGAATTACCAAAGCTTATGGACCTGTACACAAGTAATGCACTTCAGTGTGCCGAAATCACCACAAAAAACTACAGCACCTCCTTTTCGATGGGGGTGCGCACCTTAAATAAAAAGTACCGGCCGGCAATATATGCCATTTACGGCTTTGTGCGTTTTGCCGATGAAATCGTTGACACGTTTCACGATCAGGACAAGGCCACCCTGCTGAAAGAGTTCAGGCAGCAAACCTATGATGCCATCGACAAAAAGATGAGCACCAACCCCATTCTGCATGCTTATCAGTGGGCAGTAAACACCTATGCCATCGATAAGGAGTTGATCGATGCCTTCCTGTTCAGCATGGAGATGGACTTAGAGAAGAAAACCTTTTCGCTGGACGAATATCAGCGATACATTTACGGTTCGGCAGAGGTGGTAGGTTTGATGTGCCTGCGTGTGTTTTATGCAGGCCGGGATGAAGAGTATAAGCAATTGCTGCCACCTGCGCGCAAACTTGGTGAAGCTTTTCAGAAAGTAAACTTTTTGCGCGATTTGCGCTCCGACCTGAAGGAGCGCGGACGTGTTTATTTTCCGGAGGTTGATATGGATCAATTCTCTAAAGATGACAAAGATAAAATTGAACAGGAGATTTGGGAAGATTTTCAGGGTGCCTTCCCCGGGATAAAGTCGTTGGACAAAGAAGTGCGCCTTGGAGTTTACCTCGCTTATCGCTATTATCTGGAACTGTTGAGAAAAATACAGGGAGTCAGCCCGGGAGAAGTTCAGCAAAAACGTTTCCGGGTTTCAAATACCGATAAGCTGATATTGCTGGTGAAATGTTACCTGCGGAACAAATTCGGATGGATGTGACAGTGTCTTTTCCCGGGACAATGTATATAACAACCCATCATTGATAACTACCTGATTTTTTTTGAATATACCTTGCTTATGGCTATTGACCACTTGCGTTCCGATAATTTTTTTATGGGTGAAGCTATCAAGGAGGCCCGAAAGGCTTTTGATGCCGATGAGGTGCCGGTTGGTGCCGTGGTGGTTTGCGAGGGGCGAATCATTGCGCGGGCACATAACCTTAC
>SKTQ01000293.1 GCA_007122505.1 Bacteroidales bacterium
TCATTGGTACCGCATCCGAATTTTGTGCCTGTCAGGTTATAGACCTCTCTGAGCACATGCAGCAGAGTCCATCTCGGCTCCAGCTCAAGGCTCCTCGGCTCTCCGTTAAGAGTAAATGATACACACGTTTTATCTCCCATAGCATTCCTCCGGTTTCTAAGAACGATTATACTACGCCCATCTTGTACATACAAGAGATTCTCAATACAATGAACCATAAAGGAGGCTTGTATGGCCAGTACAGCAGAACGAATCAGGGGATATATGGCAGCGCACAAGCAGGAAATGATTGAATTCCTTGGGGATCTCGTGTCAATTCCCAGCACTACATACCATGAAGAGCAGGCAGTTCTTTGGCTGAAAAATAAACTTACCGCATACGGCTATGACAAAGTCTCCATTGATCCTGCGGGAAACTGCCTGGCAGCGATAGGGCGGGGGAAAACGACGGTGCTCTGTGACGCCCATATCGATACTGTTGAACCCGGCACCGAAGAAGCATGGGGTTTTAATCCCCTGGAAATGAAAATATTCAACGGGGCCCTCAGCGGCAGAGGGGTGGTGGATGATAAGGGCTCCCTTGCTGCCCTGGTCTTTGCAGGCAGAGCGCTCCGTGATCTCGGTCTGGAAAACGAGGTGACCTTCCTGCTTTCTGCATCCGTAGCTGAGGAGGATGTGGAGGGAAGCTGCGTGCGGGCCATGATGGAGCATGCCGGCACATTGCCCGATGCAGTCATCGTAGCTGAGCCTAGTAATATGATGGTAGTCAGAGGTCACAAGGGCCGCGCCTTGATAAAAATTGAAGTACTGGGCAAGGCAGCACACGCATCAGCAGCGCACCACGGTGAAAATGCCCTGATAAAATCGCTTCCTGTCATTCAGGCCATTGACAGCTGGAGAGACTTTCGTGAAGACCCCTTCCTGGGAAAGGGAAGCATAGAAGTGACCAAGGCAGTATGCGACACTCCAAGCCTCAACACGATTCCGGGAAAAGTAACCGTATTTGCTGACCGCAGGATCTCCTGCGGGGAGTCCAAGCAGCAGCTGCTTGATGAGCTTGCGCCGCTCACCGGCTCCACAGGCGCCGCAGCCTCCATTGATATCGAAGAGATCACTACGTATACGGGACACCGCATTGTGCAGGAGAATTACTTCCCCAGTTGGGTGATGGACGAGGATCATCCGCTCATTGCATCAGCCCTGGAGGCGCGCCGGGACATTACCGGGAAGGATAGTCATGCGGTCCGCTGGGATTTCTGCACTAATGCAACCTATCTCTGCGGTATTGCAGGCATCCCCAGTGTCGGATTCGGTCCCGGCGACCCGGCTCTCTGCCATGGCAGCGCGGAAGTGCTTGCCATAGACGACCTGGTATGCGCATCCGCTGTGTTTGCCCAGGCTGCTCTCATATTCGGCAGGAAAATGGGATGATCAGTTTTTCTGGAGTAAAGAACTGTCTGCATTGCAGTTGGCCGCCAATACAGATATAATCTCCCCATATGGTAAAAAAACCTCCGGTATACCAGCAAGTGAAACTCTACCTTCGCCAGATGATCAGCCGTATGTCTCCATGCAGCAATATGTTTGAATCTGAACCAGTACTCACCCGGAAACTCTCGGTGAGCAGGGAGACCGTCAGGAAAGCCATGGCTGACCTGAAGCAGGAAGGATTAATATCTAAGAGGCATGGAAAGGGCAGCTACGGCCATCCGGCGGTAGCATCACTGCCCATGCGTTTTGACCTCAATTCAAACTTTCGTCTGCTGCTGGAGCGCAACGGGTACTCTGTACGATCCATCAGGAGTGAATGGACAGCTGGAGCGCTTCCGGAGGAAAAGCTCAAGCGGCTGCCCTTAAGCAGAGGTTCCTCATTTATCCACTTCTCCCAGAATCTCTACGCCGACGGAAAGTTGGCAATTATCTCGGAGGTCTCCATAGATACTGCACATCTGCTGGTATATCCCGCAGCAGGGGAATATCAGGACAACATCAAAGATTTTTTCCTGAACCATTGTGACACCGGGAGCTCCTATGTGATTGCATGGCCTAAAGCTGAGGTAAGACCCGAAATTGCCCGGGCTTTCTTCATCAACCCTGAAACCCCTCTTCTGTGCTGGGACGAGGCATACCATAATATCCATGATGAAGGTATGGGTATCATAAAAGTATATTTTCACCCTGAGATCATGGATCTCTCCATGCTGCTGCACTTCACATGATCATGTATGTGCGAGCGAAAGACCTATTTCCTTCAGCCGACGCGCTTCTTTTCGGGATGCTCTTGAGGCTTCATAGGGTTCACCAGTTACCAGCTTACCCCCTTCCTTCACGAAAATTCCCTCGATGCACAGGTGGGTGACATCCCGGGGATTTCTAAAGAGCACCAGCTGATCAAAGATGTTCCGGGAATCCGCCTCGGTAGGCAGATCCGAAAGTGAAATAACCTGGAAATCTGCACGCATTCCTTCATTCAGAGAGCCTGTATGAGGATGGCTTCCGAATACTGCAGCGGCACCTTCCTCGGTTGCCATCCTCCAGACGGTTGACGCAGGCATGACCGATGCGGACTTGCGATGTCCTTTATGGATCAGGAAGGCACTCCTCATAATCTCAAAGAAGTTGTTGACGTACCCGTCGCTGCCCAGAGCAACAGTAATTCCCCGGTTCAGGAGATCCGGCACCGGGGCAATCCCG
Source organism: Bacteroidales bacterium (assembly GCA_007122505.1). Classification (GTDB taxonomy): domain Bacteria; phylum Bacteroidota; class Bacteroidia; order Bacteroidales; family UBA7960; genus PUPG01. Next base: position 2,695 of record SKTQ01000293.1, read on the forward strand.
CCCCCTACCTCACAGTTACTTAGGGGAACGTGAACCGCACGTACTCCCCGGGAGGAAAGCAGGTCCATCTCATGGTCTGACATCTGGACGCACTGGGCCGCCAGCAGTTCAGTCCCGAGGATACCGATGGATTCATACCATTGGGTGCTTCTCATGCCGCGATGTTCAATGCACCATTGCGGCTCATAGGAGCTCTCATTGAGGTGCAGCTGAATATGAGCCCCGTTGGCCTTCGCCATTGCAGAAGCTGAAGATGAAAAGGAACCTGAACAGGTGAAGGCAGTATGCAGGCACAGCATCGAAGATATCAGGGGGTCATCCCTGGTGCTCAGGAAAAAGGCAAGATTGTCCTCCAGACACTCTTTTCCGTTTTGCTCAGAAATGCGCTGAGATGCCTCGAGGCTCAATACTCCCCGCATACCCAGACCTCGCAGCACCTCAGCCTGACACTCAAGTCCTCTTTTTCCTGTAAAGGGAGCTTCCAGCACGTCACAGACGGTAGTGACACCGCTGTCGAGAAGTTCCAGA
>SKTQ01000075.1 GCA_007122505.1 Bacteroidales bacterium
CCTGATGGCCGGCATAAAGCATGGTTTGCGGCCAAAGATCCACGCCAACGAGCTGGACTTCTCGGGTGGCATCCAGGTGGGGGTAAAATACAATGCTCTTTCGGTTGATCACCTTGAGTTTACAGGCGATGCAGAGATTAAGGCCCTGCTTAAGAGCGATACCATGCCAACATTACTTCCGGGGGCTGCGTTTTTCCTGGAAATGGAATATCCGCCGGCAAGAAAAATGATCGACAGCGGGTTACCGGTTGCCATGGCCAGTGACTATAATCCCGGATCATCGCCTTCGGGCAACATGCAACTGGTGATGTCGCTGGGATGCGTCAAAATGAAGATGATTCCGGAGGAAGTGATCCATGCGGTGACATTGAACGGAGCCTATGCCATGGGAGTGGAAGACAGCCTGGGCAGCATTGCCGTCGGAAAACAAGCCAACCTGATCATCACAAAGAGAATACCTACCTATGCTTTCCTCCCTTATGCCTATGGGAGCAACAAAGTGGAACAGGTGATCATCAACGGAAAATTATAATTTAAACCTTCATATCATCAAGACACAAGAAGAAAAGCAAATCTACATTGCCAAGACCTTTGCCGGTCTGGAGCAAGTCCTTGCCCGCGAGCTGGAACAGTTTGGCGGAGAAGATGTTGCCATATTGCGCAGGGGTATTTCTTTCAGGGGTGACCAGCGATTGCTGTACCATGCCAATATATGGTGCCGTACTGCATTGAGCATTCTGAAGCCCTTAGGTGATTTTCGTTTCGACACCAAAGATGATTTCTACGGACAGATGCGTGATATTGCCTGGCCGGAGCTGTTTCCGCCGGATAAGACCATTTCGGTCATCGCTACGGCCCACGATTCCACAGTGTTTAACAACACGATGTTTCTGGCACAGCTCAGTAAGGACGCCATTGTAGATCTGTTCAACGAAAAGCTGGGCCGCCGCCCGGATGTTAACACGGCCAATGCTGACATACGTATTGTGGTGAATGTGCAGAGCGACAACTGCAAAGTGTCATTAGACAGCAGCGGTGAGGCTTTGTTCAAAAGGGGTTATCGCCGCTCAGGCGGGCAGGCACCCATCAATGAAGTACTTGCAGCCGGACTGATCAAGCTGTCGGGGTGGGATTTAAAAAGTCCTTTCCTGGATCCCATGTGCGGCAGCGGCACCTTCTCCATCGAAGCAGCCATGATGAGCGCGCAGATGGCCCCGGGAGCAGAAAGGAAGGTGTTCGGTTTTTCGCACTGGCACGATTTTGACCAGGCGCTTTTTGCCGAAGAGCAGGAAAAGGCTAAAGCACAAAAACAGGCGGTACAGCCCGTAATCATTGCCGGAGACCTGAAGGGGCAGATGCTGGACCTTGCGAGGCAAAATGCCATGCATGCAGGATTACTGGGCAGCATCCGTTTTCAAAAGAATGATTTCTTTTCCTATCATCCTAAAGAAAAAAACGGATGGCTGTTGCTGAACCCACCCTATGGGCAAAGGATGAACCAACAGGATGTACGCGCTTTATATATCCACATTGGGGATGCCCTGAAGAACCGTTTCAGCGGTTACAAGGCCGGCATTATCAGCGCCGACCTGGACTCCATGAAGCATCTGGGTCTAAGGCCCAGTTACCGTTATTCAGTATACAACGGCCCTCTGAAAGCCACATTCAATATTTATGAGCTATTTGAGGGGAAGAGAAAAGAATTTGTAACCCAAAAAAAGACGAACCACCCAATAAGGGGAAAAAATACTAAACGTGATGAAAGATTCAATGAGAAAAAGAGTTTTGGTGGCAACCGGCGGGGGTGATTGCCCCGGTCTGAATGCCGTGATAAGGGCAATTGTGATGCGTGCCGCGAAAGAGCGGGAGTGGGAAGTGGTTGGGAGTATCAACGCTTTTGACGGGGTACTCAATGAGCCCAATGAGATTGTGATTTTGGATGAAAAGGAGGTCGCCGGGGTGCATATCCGCGGTGGTACTATTATCGGAACCACCAACAAAGGCGGGCCATTTGCCTGGCCCATCAAAAATCAGGATGGTACCTGGGGGTCAGCCGACCGATCAGATGAGATGCTTCGCCGTCTGCAATACCTTGGCGTAGATGCCGTGATCAATATCGGTGGCGATGGGTCTCAACAGATCTCACAAAAACTGTTTGAAAAAGGATGCAATATAATCGGTGTGCCAAAAACCATCGACAATGACTTATCGGCCACCGACTTCACTTTCGGTTTTCAGACTGCCGTTCAGGAAGCCACCACAGCCGTTGACAAACTGATGACCACCGCTGCCAGCCACAACCGCGTGTTTGTTCTGGAGGTGATGGGACGGTATGCCGGTTGGATCGGCCTTCACAGCGCCGTTGCTGGTGGAGCCGATGTATGTCTGATACCGGAAATCCCATATGACATCGAAAAAGTGATGGAGAAGATCTATTCCCGGTTCACTCGCGGCCGCGGATACGCCATTATTGTTGTCTCTGAAGGGGCAAAGCCAAAGGACGGCGACATGCATTACGAAGAAAGCAAGGAGGTAGGTTATAAGAATGTGCGCCTTGGTGGAGTGGCTTCCAAACTGATTGCCGAACTGAAGGAGGCCGGATTGAAAACAGACATCCGCGAAACGGTGCTGGGGCACCTTCAGCGCGGGGGGACACCTATCGCTTATGACCGTATACTTGCGACCCAGTTTGGCGTGGAAGCTTTCGAAATGGTGCTACGCAAGGAGTTTGGAAAAATGGTTGCCTACCGTCATCCCAACATTGTTTCGGTACCTTTTGAAGAAGCGATCAGCCATTACAATTTTGTGAACCCCGACTCCTACCTGGTGAAAGCAGCCAGGGGTGTGGGTATTTGCATGGGCGACTGATTCGGGCATAAAACCTAGCTGTGGTGACTCGTAAAACCTTGTTTGCGGAGATTCTGCTGCCGCTGCCCCTGCAGGGCTGTTTCACCTACAGGGTGCCCCTTGAGTTGAATGACCGCATCCGGATGGGCCAGCGGGCTGTTGTGCCTTTCGGCAGAAACAAGGTATATGCCGGCCTGGTAAAACACGTACATGAACAGGTTCCGGCAGGATTTCAGGCGCGGTATATTCATGCATTACTGGATGATCATCCGGTAGTTTCTAAACAGCAGTTTTTATTTTGGGAATGGCTGGCATCCTATTACCTCTGTACCGAAGGTGAGGTAATGGCTGCTGCCTTGCCGCCGGCC
>SKTQ01000299.1 GCA_007122505.1 Bacteroidales bacterium
TCAGGACCCAGGAGTTGTAAGATATCCACAGCTTCATCAAGAGAAAAATGGGAAATATGCTTTTCCTTGCGAAGCGCATTGATCACGACAAGCCTGGACCCTTTCATTTTATTCAATTCAGCGTCCTCAATAAAGTTTGCATCTGTCAGGTAAGAAAAATCACCCATGCGAAAACCCAAAACCGGCATTTGATGATGCATGGCCCTTAGGGGAATAACAGGGACATCTTCAATTGTAAATTTTCGGGAATCTATTTCATGGAGATTGATATTAGGAACACCGGGATATTTGTCCTTTTCAAACGCATAGGCATATTCCTGCCTGATGGCTTCCAGAACGCGTTTTTCCCCGAATATATCCATGGGTTTTTTCTGTATCCAGTTAAAGGCCCTCACGTCGTCAAGGCCGGCCGTGTGGTCTTTGTGATTATGCGTGATGAGCACACCGTCAAGTTTTTGAACGCCGGCACGGAGCATTTGCTGACGAAAATCGGGACCGGCATCGATCACTATATTGGTATTTTTAGTCCGCACAAGGGCAGCCGTTCTGAGTCGTTTGTCATAGGGGTCTGTGCTTTTGCAAACACGACATTTGCAGCCTACAACGGGTACTCCCTGTGATGTTCCTGTCCCTAGCAAAGTAACGATCATAACAAATATTTTAACCAAAACATGTTTGCAGGATTGTACATAAATACATGGCAACGCCATAAAAATAGCAGCGAATAACCCATCATATACAAAAATAATCTTTTGTTGGCAAAGACAATCGTTTATTGATTCTTTTTCAGCATCATTGGTTTGGGCTTTTTTTAGTAAATTGCGGCGAATTTTTGTCACCAGTAAAACATTGAAAAATGGAGGAGTTTTTTGAAAAAATCAAGGCTGAAGACATCAATGACAATGTTTTTCATTTGATTGGGAAGGATTGGATGCTGATCACGGCGGGCAATTCCGAATCGTATAATATGATGACAGCAAGCTGGGGAACAGCCGGAGTGTTATGGCGCAAGCCGGTCATCATTACTTTTATCAGACCGCAACGATATACTTACCAGTTCCTGGAAGATAATCCCTATTTCTCGGTTAGTTTTTTCCCTGAAGAACATCGGGAAATATTGAATTTGTGTGGTACAACTTCGGGACGTGACCTCAACAAAATGCAGCTCGAAGGACTGAGCCCCATTGAGACACCCAATCAAACAATCGCTTTTAAAGAGGCCAGGCTGGCACTGGAATGTCGGAAAATTTATTTTGATGATATCGATCCCGCTTTCTTCCAGCTATTTGAACTTGAGAAGATTTACGCAAAGAAAGATTATCATCGTTTTTATATTGGTGAGATCGTTCATGCGTGGAAAAGCAAAACAAACAAATAAGACTGACCGGGAGACTTTCTGTGAATATATTCCAAAAAATATTGTATCGCTTCAGGTTGTTTATGATCAACAGGGCGCAAAAAAAAACCCTCAGGAAAAAAAGAGTGGTGAATTATCATCATGCAACGTCCTTTGCCTTCTTGTATAATATATCACCGAAAGATCCCGGTTCTTTTTTCAGAGAAATTTATAAACAACTGCAAAGCGAAGGAAAATCAGTGGAAGCAATTGGCTATTTTAATGGCAACCAGTTGTCTGCAGACCTTCAGGTACCACCAGCGACCCAACTGTGCCAAAGAAAGGATTTCTCCTGGATCATCAAACCAAGATCCATATTCCTGAAAGGTTTTGCTGCCAAAAAGTATGATATACTTATTGACCTCACCAATTCCCAAAGTTATCCCATGAAATACCTGGCTGCAATTTCAAGAGCCAAATATAAAGTCGGCAGACAACATCCTGATTTTTTCAAAATTTATGATTTCATTATGGATGTTGATGAATCCTGCCCGCCGGCAAAAACCTCAGAGCATATTTTTCACTATTTAAAAATCCTCAAAACGCCCGGACATGATCAATCAATTTAAAGGAACAGGCACTGCAATCGTTACACCTTTTCATAAAGAAGGCAGCATCGATTTCAAATCATTTGAAGCGATCATAGAATTCCAGATCAACAACGGTATCGACTATATAGTATTTCTGGGTACAACCGGTGAAGCTGTTACCCTCAGTGGTGACGAAAGAAATGCCGTAATCCATTTTGCCATTGATATTGTTAACAAAAGGGTTCCCATTGTGGTTGGCATCGGAGGAAATAATACCAGGGAATTAACCGACACCATGCAGGAAATGTCCTTTGACGGAATTGATGCAGTGCTGTCGGTCAGCCCTTATTACAATAAACCCCAACCCAAAGGACTGTTCTATCATTACAAGGAAGTTGGAAATGCCTGTCCTGTTCCTGTAATTATGTATAATGTGCCCGGAAGAACAAGCTCCAATATGGATGCTGATACCACACTTAGAATCGCACACGAAGTTTCCAATATTATAGCCATTAAGGAAGCATCAAAAGACCTTGAACAATGTGCACGCATCATAAAAAATAAACCTGAAAACTTTCTCGTCATTTCCGGTAATGACGAACTTACAATGCCTTTTATGGCCATCGGGGGTGATGGTGTAATTTCTGTAGTAGCCAATGCCTTTCCCGCTGAGTTTTCAAAAATGGTTAAGTTATGCCTCTTAAACAAATTTGAGGATGCAAGAACCATTCATCTTAAGCTCCTGGATATCATTCAGGCCATTTATGCCGACGGCAGCCCTTCAGGAATAAAAGCCGTACTGGCCATGAAAGGACTGTGCAAAAACGAACTGAGACTTCCCCTGGTAAAAATCAACAAAGCCCTTAGCAACCATATAGCAAATCTGCTTGAAGAATTGAATTAATGCAATACCGAATCCAAATCATTTATCATGCTATTTTCCAAAATCAATGTAATCAACTATCCAGTCAAACTTTTTTTCATCCTTGCATTCATTTTTCTGCCTTTACTGACCAAGGGACATCCCGAAAACAAATTATTAACAACAGATAATTACTTGAACGAAAGCCCTGAAATCTATTATTCGTTTCCTGTATCCGAATCCGAAATATTGCAGGAATTGTTTCATATCATTTCCATAGATAAAATAAGCCCTGATTCGGTCTATGCCTATGCCAACAGTCGGGAATTCGCCCTTTTTCTAGATTATAAAATACCCTACACACTGCTTCAGCGTCCCGGCATCGTGGATTTTGATCTGAATATGAAAACCTGGGAGGAATTAAAAA
>SKTQ01000061.1 GCA_007122505.1 Bacteroidales bacterium
GTGAAAGTCGCGAAGATATTGAATACTTTTTTAAGCTTCCGGCATGGTTTCAAATCGACACACCGGTTGGGAAATATAACCCCGACTGGGCATTGGTTTTTAAAAACGAAAAAAAGATATACTTCGTTGCCGAAACCAAATCAACCAAAGATCTTTCAAAACTTAGGTATGATGAGCGGATGAAGATTATGTGCGGTGCCGCTCATTTTCAATGCTTTGAGGATGTAGAGTATAAATATGTAACCAAAGTTGAGGATTTGGTATAGCTTCTCTTACACATCATAAAAAACAACGAAAACTACCTCATAATGAACACTCTATGACTCGCCACTTGCTTTTTTGCCTCCTGATGTGGTGGTCCATATCCGGGGCGCATGGAGTCCATTCAACGGAAGCTGAGCAACCGGTTCAGCGTTTTACAATCAGCGGTTTTGTATATGAACAGGGAAGTCGTGAAACACTTATCGGTGCTACCATATTCGTGCCTGCGCTGCGCACCGGCACAACCACCAACAATTATGGGTTCTACTCCATCACCCTGCCGGCAGGCGAAACAGAGATTGTTTTCAGCTATGTGGGATACAAGCCTGAATCACGGACATTTCACCTGAATGAAAACCTGGAGCTTGATATGGTGCTGGTACGAAGTATCGATCTCGATGCTGTAGAAATCACAGGTGATCGTTTTGAACGGATCAGCAGCTCCGTACAGACATCGCACATCGTACTGCCTGTCGGGCAGATACGTTCGGTGCCGGCCCTTTTGGGAGAAAAGGACGTGTTCAAAGCCATTCAGCTGCTACCCGGTGTACAGTCGGGCCAGGAGGGAACCAGCGGTTTCTATGTCCGTGGCGGTGGTCCGGACCAAAACTTAGTCATTCTCGATGACGCCATCGTTTACAATGCCAGCCACCTTTTTGGATTTTTCTCCATCTTTAACGGCGATGCTATCAAAAACGTGCAATTGTACAAAGGTGGCTTTCCTGCCCGTTTCGGAGGCCGCCTTTCATCAGTGCTGGATATCAGCATGAAAGACGGCAATAAAGAGAAGTTCCGGGGTGAAGCCGGTATCGGCCTACTGTCGGCAAGGCTGATGCTGGAAGGCCCTATCGTGAAAGAAAAGGCTTCTTTCCTGGTATCAGGCCGCCGGACCTATATCGACGCCCTGCTGTTACCTTTTATGCCTAAAGACGAACGTGGTGGTTACTTTTTCTACGATGTCAACACCAAACTCCATTACGATCACAACCGGAAACATACTTTTTTCGCCAGTACTTATGCCGGCAGGGACAAGTTCTATGTTCGCTTTCGCGACGGTATAAACTACCGTGAAGAAAGTGGCTTGTATTGGCAGAACACCACATCCACCCTGCGATGGAATCACCTGATACATGATAAGCTGTTCGCCAACACTTCGCTGATATACAGCGACTATACACTTAGGATCTTTGCAGAAGAGCTTTATTCGGGTGACAAATACAGCCTGTCCTATTCGTCCGGCATCAAGGATTTCGGACTGAAATACGATCTAAGCTGGCATCCCAATCCAAACCACATGGTAAGAGCAGGTTTTCAGTCCACAATCCATCGGTTTACCCCGAGTGCTTTTATTTTAAAAGATGAGTATGCGGGTAGCTTCATCAGAGAAGTGCAAACCATCAGGGTTGTTGAGTCGGGAATGTATGTGGAGGATGAAATCAGGCTGGGCGACAGGGCTAAAATTCACCCGGGCGTCAGGTTCAGCCATTTTACACACGATGGGGAACACTATTTCCGACCTGAACCGCGCTTCTCCATGGTTTATATGATTCTTCCCGATCTTTCCTGGAAAGCATCCTATGCCGCCATGAATCAGTATGTACACCTTTTGAGCACCACCGGCATCGGCCTGCCTACCGACCTATGGGTTCCTTCCACCAAAAACATTATGCCCCAGTCATCATGGCAATTGGCCGGAGGCATTGCCAAAGACTTTATCGGCGAGGGAGTGGCTGTCAGCCTTGAAGGCTATTACAAAAAGTCGGACAACACCATTGGCTATCGCGAGGGGGCCTCTTTCCTGCTGTTTGACGACCCCTCTGAGGCGGAGGCTTTTAGCTGGGAAAGCAACATCACATCCGGACAGGCATGGTCGTATGGGATGGAGCTTCTCATACAAAAACAACACGGAAGACTGACCGGCTGGATCGGATACACACTATCCCGCACACAAATGCAGTTTGAAGAGGTGAACCAGGGAAACAGATTTCCTGCAAGGTACGACAGGCGCCATGATATTTCCCTGGTCGGCATTTATCAACTGGGGCCTGATGTTACCATATCAGGCACTTGGGTTTATGCCACCGGAAATGCACTGACTTTGCCTATTGGAGAATATACCTGGGTAACCCATAACCCATGGGGACAAAGTAATTATTATCATGAAGGTCAGTTCAACCAGGAAAATACACCCTTCAGGTTATTTCCATGGCAGTACATCAACGACTACGGTGGGAAAAATGCTTTCAGGGCCGGTTCTTATCACCGGCTTGACCTTGGTGTTCAGTTTCATTCCAAACGCACGCTGTTCAACAGAACAACAGAAAGAACCATCGAAATAAGCGTGTACAATCTGTACAACAGGAAGAATCCGTTTTTTTACTTTATTGAACGAAATTATATGGAAGCACCCCAGTTGAAGCAGGTTACGCTTTTCCCGGTCATCCCATCCATATCACTCAGTTATTCATTTTAAAACCCATGAAAAACAAGAAACATCTTCCAATTATAAAAGCTGTCAGAATACTCAGCGGGGGTTTTCAAAAGCTGCGCCCAGCCCTGCTGGTGTTAGTGGTATTGTTGACCCACAGCTGCGTTGAAATAGCCACCAACGTTGACTTCCCTGACCAGGATCCCAAGGTGGTGGTCCATTCATTTATTTCGCCCGTTGACAGTGCGGCCATGGCCTTGCTTACCTGGTCAATACCGGTGCAGACACCCGATGGGGAAGCACAGCTCAGATACATCGAGAATGCGGTTGTCCGCATATCCGCCGGTGATGGCAGAGAGGTGTACCTGCAATATGATCAGGAAAGAAAATTATATACCGCTTCCACAGAAATGTTTGCCATAGAGCCCAATGAAGAATATTTTTTAATGGCCGATGTTCCCGGTCAGCCGATAATAACTGCCGCCTGTTTTATCCCACCGGCCAACAACAC
>SKTQ01000332.1 GCA_007122505.1 Bacteroidales bacterium
CATTTACAACCTCAATAAGCTATATATACTTGTCTGTCAGAAAGTTACAAATTGGACAAAATTTTTATCCGGAAGTCAGGAAAAAATATCGAATATCACGCAGAAAATGTTGGACTGGTACGGTCAGAAACCTACAACGAGAGAGACAGACTGCAAGGCTCCCAGGTGTTGAGTCGCATATTTTAACCATTCAGGCCTGCAAACAAAACTTTTCTTAGCAAATACGTGGTTTTTGTTGTTTTGAAAGAATATAACGGAACACAGATAACACGGATGCTAAACCCGCCAAAAGTTAAAAATCGTTAAATATTTGCAAATACGAAACTATTCGTACTACATTTGTACGAAGATTATCGTAGAAAGTCTTCCATCATCAAAATTGATCATAAAACCACTGAAGAATAAACAATTACATTTCATCATATGGACACTCCTGCACATAACAAACAACGGCCCACAGAAAGCGAGCTGGAAATACTGCGGATATTGTGGAAGCTTGAGTCGGCTACCGTAAAAGAGGTTCATGAGATGCTGGCGGCCACCAAGAACACCGGTTACACAACCACCCTGAAGACCATGCAGATCATGAAGGACAAAGGACTCCTTTACAGGGACACCGCAAGCCGCCAGCATATTTACAAGCCGGCCGTTACACAGGAACAAACCCAGAAAGACTTTCTCGGCAAGATGATCGATGGATTGTTCAGCGGTTCGGCCAGCCGGTTAGTGATCGGCGCGCTGAACAACAAACAAATATCGCCGGATGAGCTGCAGGAGATCAAAGATTACCTGGAACAGTTTGAAAACAAGAATAAATGAGCATAGCAGAGCACATAACACATGCTGCGGTTCACGCTTTGGGGTGGTCGGTTATACACAGCTTATGGCAAATATTGTTGATTGCATTGCTGTGGCAACTGGCACTGCTGCTTACCAAAAAAGGTCCCGCCACCCTGCGCTATAACCTGTCTCTCATCGCGATGCTGGCAATACCCTTAAGCTTTTGGGCGACTTTTTTCCGGCAATACAATGTTTATCAAAATGCCCGCCAGATCGTTTCCGTCGAGTTTGACACCGCCGCCTGGGTCAGGGCAGCAAGCGACCGCACATTTTATCTTTTAGACAAAAGTCAACCCGCTTTCTTAGACAGGTTTGAAGCCTATACCCCCCTTGTTTTCTGGCTCTACCTCGGCGGAGTGACCATACTTTCCGTATATGCCCTGACGTCCTGGTTCAACATATACAAACTTAAGAGAAGAAGCAATGTTGAGCCCGACCCCAAATGGCAGGATCGGTTAAATACCATGATGCAAGAATATGGTTTCCGAAAAGCCGTTACCGTCAGGGTTTCCGACAAAGTGTCGGTGCCGGCAGTTGTGGGGTTTCTGAAACCATGGATACTATTGCCGGCAGCCATGTTCTTCTCTATGACAACAGACCAGATCGAGGCCATTTTTTTGCATGAGCTATACCACATCAGGAGGAATGATCATTTGGTGAATGCCTTGCAGAACCTGCTGGAAATCCTGTTCTTTTACCATCCGCTTACGTGGTGGATCAGCAAACATATCAGAAAACTCAGGGAAGAGTGTGTGGATGAGTGGGTTGTTGCCGAAACCGGCAAGCCGCTTGTTTACGCCGGTGCCCTGATCAGCCTTGAAGAAACACGAAGCACCACCGTGCCGCAACCCATGGTGGCTGCAACTCAATCCAAAAATCATTTATTTACACGAATCAAAAAAATGATGACCATGAAAACAAGATCATTAAACACAGGACAAAAAATGGCCGCCGTACTGGCCATAGTATTTGCATTGGCATCCATAGCCTGGATCAACCCGCCGGTTACCATCAATCTTGCAGAAGCCGGCTACAACTTCGGGCATCAACTGCCCGATGATGCATATGCTCAACTGAATGAACTCTCTCATCGCGTTAACGGGGACAAACAAGACAAACCACAGAAGCAGGAAGAAAAAAAGCCCGTTACCATACATTTACACGACGGATCTTCCATTTCTTTCGAGGGCCTCAGCGAGCGCGAACGCGAGATTTTTAAAGAAGCCATGAAGGAATTGCAGGAAGCCATGCTCGAAGTGAACAAGGAAATATTCGAAAAACTGCAGTCGGGAGAATTTCAACGGCAAATGGAAGAAGCCGGTGAAAAGGTTCGCACCGCACAGGAGGAAGTAAAGAAGGCCATGGAACAAATACAGATCCAGATGCATGACGAGTCGTTCCGGGAAGAAATACAGCGTGCAGGCGAAGAGATCCGGAAAGCAATGGAAGAAATTGAAGGAATCGACTGGGAGGAAATCAGCAGGGAGGTCCAACAATCCATGGAAGAGATAAACAAAGCCATGAAGGAAGCAAACATGAACATGGATGATATGACGCCCATGATCATGGAGCTCATACAAGGCTTTGGCGAGGTTGCCGGCAAAGGCTTAGACTCCCTTATACCCGCTCTTCAGGAGATGCTTGAAGAACTGGAGAAAAGTATGCCGGAGCCTGAAAGCAATGAAAACCGTTAGGATACAACAACAGCGACTTCATCCATAAAGAAACCGCCCGCGAAGGTTTTGTCCAAAACCCCGGCGGGCGGTTTTTCATACTGCCTCTGTCAATCAGGCGAGGCTCTTATTGGCCAAGGGTAGCTACCATCACTGCTTTGATGGTGTGCAAACGGTTTTCGGCCTGGTCAAAAACGATGCTGTGCTCCGACTCAAAAACTTCTTCAACCACTTCCATACCATCGAGTCCAAACTTCTGATAGATCTCTTCTCCGACAGTGGTTTCGCGGTTATGAAAAGCAGGCAGGCAGTGCAAAAACTTCACCTTGGGGTTGCCGGTTTTATTTACCACGTCCATATTCACCTGGTAGGGTTTCAGCAGGGCAATCCTTTCCTTCCACACTTCGTCCGGTTCTCCCATGGAGACCCACACATCAGTATAAAGAAAATCAACACCTTTTACTGCTTCTTCCACATCCTCGGTGATGGTGATTTTGGCTCCGGTTTCCTTAGCTATCTCGCGGCATTGAGCCACCAGTTCTTCACTTGGCTGTACCGATTTCGGAGCTGCGGCACGGAAATCCATACCCATCTTGGCTGCACCCACCAGCAGTGAGTTACCCATATTGTTGCGCGCATCGCCAAGGTAACAGAAAGAAACCTGATGCA
>SKTQ01000070.1 GCA_007122505.1 Bacteroidales bacterium
GTTACTACACCTGAGTTTGCAGGAGATATTGTGACAATGACCTCGAACTCTTCTATTCGTGTATCAAAGACAAACAGATCAGAGAATCCAACAATTACATCAGCGGCCTGCGTATTGAATGTAAATAAGTCTGAATAACCAATGATCACGATCACATCATCACTCGTAGTATCAAATGTAAAGAGGTCTGAATAGGCAATGATCGTGCTATCATCACTTGTGGTGTCAAACGTGAAAAGGTCTGAATAGGCAACGATCGTGCCCACCTCATCATACCTGGTATCAAATGTAAAAAGGTCTGAGTATGCAATAATTGTGCCCACCTCATCACTCATGGTGTCAAACGTGAAAAGGTCTGAATAGGCAACAATTGTGCCCACCTCATCATACCTGGTATCAAAAATGAAAAGGTTTGAATAGGCAATGATCGAGCTTGTTTCATAAAAATTCGCTACAAAGCTCAGATTCTCGGCAGGCATATTAAATGAATAGACCGGCTCATTGGAGATTGGATTGCCAAATTCATCGGCCCAATAGAAAAAGGCATAATCCTCATTCGGGATGGCTTCCAGGGTAACTACATCGCCGATGTTGTATGTGCCTTCGCCGGTTACGACACCTGCGTTTTCAGGATCTACTGCTAAAGTAACTTCATAATCGAGAAGTTCGAAATTGGCTGTGTAGTTGAGATCTTCATCAGGCATGATAAATGAATAGATCTGCTCATCGGAGAGATGATTGTCATATTCATCTGTCCAGCCTATAAAGGCATAACCCTCGTTGGGGATAGCTTCAAGAGTAACATCATCACCAATCATGTATGAACCCTGGCCGGTTACAACACCTGCGTTGATTGGATTGACTGAGACGGAGACATCAAAAAAGTAACCCTCACCAATTTCAAAATCAATGCTTACAATTTCTGATGTTGTGGTAGTGTAGAGGGTTTGTACTCCTGCTGTATGAACCCCTTCCTCTAAATCTTTGAATAAGAATTCGGTTTCTTCAACTTGCGTTGCTACAAGTTGGTCGTTGAGGTAAATATTAAAGCCCAAAAATGATCTTGATGCGGAATTGTTCTCATGAGGCTTTCCTGCATAGATAGGATTATCAAGCGGAATCAGGACAGGCGAAGGGTCATGGTTGTTATTGGCGAGATTATTTTGTATTCTTTCTTTATTGTACTCCAGCTCTCCAAAGTTTTCCCCGTAAGCCCTGATCAGAAAGTTTCGTGTGAAGCCAAATTGTTCAATGGGTAAAAACGGAGCCGATGGATCATCAATATTAAATGTTCCCATATGTGTGTCCGGCTGAAATTCATAGCCAGGGGTGTCGCCATCGTCTGTTGCAAGTCCCAAGAAACCGTTGTAACTTACAGCAATAAAGAAACCGTTGGGGGCCTCTACTGGTGCATCGAACTCATAGGTCATCCATTGGTTATCGGTATTTGGAACATCTTCAGCTGTATATAAAATATTGCGCCGATCCGGAAACCCATCATTGCCAAGACCAATCACCCATAGTTTCACGGTTTCATGGGGTCCCCCCTCACTGGTAAGCATCCAGGCCATTTCATATAAAAGCGCATCATTTCGGTGAACTGAACCATGCACACTGTTTAGTGTACCATTCTGATGTCCGAGCTGACCTGTAGCATTGCCGTCATCATACCGGTATTCATATTCTTCGCCATAGTCAGTCCATGTTAACAGCGCATCCCCCGGGTCCAGATCTTCGGTCGTTATCCGCAGATTCCTGGGCGGTATTACAACGTCGGTCATTAAAACTTCCACAGATGTATCCTCTCCGACCATTGTGAAATCAAATTCTTTTGTGTCGTATCCCTCTGCAACGACAGAGATGGAATAATTAACATCTTCTTGAAGATAAATGTTAGCCTTGCCTTCAAAATCAGTGGTAATGCTCTCTTCATCAAATTGAATAACAGCATTTGGGATGGGGTCTTTTGCATCAGAATCCTCCAGTACATTAAACACTGCTAAAAACACATCCTCAGCCACGGTGACCGAAATGTCATCTATGTACCACCTGTCAATATTATCTGTATTTCCCTCAAAAACAAAGGCAATGTAAAACTCTTCCCCCTGAACTTCTTGCAGGAAAATTGTTTCCAGGCTGGATGGGATATATCTCGTATTCCCATCTTCAGAGCTCTGCCTGGGCAGGTTTTTGTTTTCTGCTTCAATTACCCACTGGTCGTACCATTCTTCACCATCCAGCGAGGTTTGAACTTTAAGGTAATAGCTGCCACTCCAGTGAAGCAGCCGGTGCATGAATTGCATCCTAATATTTGCCGATACTTCTGTGGCATCCAACAAAGGAGTGATAGCCCTAATTATACCATCATTACTAGGGCTATAATTCAGGCGCAGTTCAGGTGCAGATGAGCCACCTGCAAAATTTGAGTTGGATACAGCCCAATTAGGATGTGTTCTGATCCAATGCTCAGGCATTTCGCCAATTTCAATGCCAGAAAAATCTTCTTCAAAAGGAAGAGACATTACAAAATCATTTGATAATGTATTGGCTTGACCTGCTATACTACCATAAATTTGCTGACTTGGGATCAGGACAAAAATGAAAAGTAGGCAAAAGTGATGAATTTTTTTGAGTAGAGGTTCCGTCATATTTTTTGGTTTTTAATATGTTTGAAAAGTATATATGTTTGCCAGGCAAAAACTCACTGTAAGCTTTTTTCCGAATTCGTAGACCAAGGCTGTTTTGGAAGAGTGTAAAGTCGATAGAAAATTCGACAATGTAGATAATAAAGGATTCGGCTGTTTAATTATGTAACACATAACGTTAACAAAAGTATAAAAATATTTTAAAAAACCAAGAATTTTTTTAAAATAGTTTTAAACAATGGCTTAATAATTTTTTAGGCATTTTGTGTTCTGCGAATAGCTAAAATATATGATTACAAAATAGTTAATTGTCAAAAACAATTAAACCACAAATCATTTATTCATCAGAAAATTTTGTATGCTTTTAAATCGGAAAATGCAATTAATGCGTATTGGATTTCTTATATTCCACTACCCGATAATAATCGGCCGGGTAGATGCCAACTGAGATCAGGATTTGCCGAAGGGTAAAATTTACGTTCAGCTGCTTCACTTCGCCAAACTGATCGAGGTCAAAGGTGA
>SKTQ01000310.1 GCA_007122505.1 Bacteroidales bacterium
ATGGATGGGGTTTGACCCGTCCATGGGAGAAAATATTAACTACAGCGATCACGTCCAGCAGATCAATAATTCCGTCCTGGTTAATGTCGGAGTTGTTAAAGCAAAACGGATCCGGGTTTTGACCGGTGTAATGCTGCACGATGGTTATTAAATCCAGCAAATCAATTGCCCCGTCATCATTGGCATCACCCGGTTCATTGGTCAACTCAACAAGCCTATGTATGTCCGTATTTGTGATCAGTACATTGCCGCCGGCATCATGGAAACAGGGAGTATATATATTGTATGCATAGAATCCGGGTTCAAGTTCCTCAAAAACATATTGGCCCGGGGGATTTTGATGTCCATCAATTTCAATAACCGCATCTGTTACCGGCTGTCCTTCCTGATCCACAACATCAAAAGAAATCCGGAAGGTGCCCGTCAGGAAGTCTTCAAAGGGCGGAATCTGGTTGGTGATACAATGGATGGCTCCTTCCCAGTGGATCATTGCGTTTGAATTGATACCAATGATCTCCTTGTCCGGCATGAGTTCCTGATACATTGCCAGAGCCTGTGCATCACGCGGATCACCATAGATAGGTACAAGCACCGCATCATTCACAATGAGGCTATTGATGTAAGTTTTCCAGTTTTGTGCTTTAGGGATTTTCTCAATCCGGTAGGTTTTCCCTTCAGGATGCTCAATGGCCTGCAGGGCTGCATAATTATTTTGCAATATCGGGTAATTTGGATGCCATGAGTCAACCGAGCTGATAATAAATGTAGTATCGTTAAGCAATTTGATCTGCATATCGAGATGCCCCCAATAATCATTATGCATGGCACTGAAAGTAAAAATGGTTTCGATGCCCATATAGGTAAAAAGAATGTTATCGATTTCGGAAGGCGGAACATTGGGGTTGTTGGTGTATAGCCGGTCTGTGGCAAAGAGCCGGTTATGGCTGTCTACCAAATAATTTCCCCCATCAAAGATGATATGCGAAAAGTCGTAATAATTCAAATCCCAGTAACCGGCCAGGCGTTCCGGCAAATCCTGGTCGCCGTGATTCGTTGCAAGGTCATCAAACCCAACAAAAGCAAGGTGTCCATCATCATAAATACTAAAAGGGCCATGATCTCGTATCCATATCCTGTCACCATATACATCAATAAACTCAACATTGGTTAATGGTACTCCGTTACTTGATAAAACAGCCACCATATTTTGTCTGTGAATCAGGCTATTTGTCTGCAGATAAACAGTCGCTCTTGCCTGAATACTATTTACTACCGTAATAACGATGTCATCATATGCTGAGGAGTTTGGATTCCAATACATGATAACACCTGCAATGGTATCATACTCCGGAATCGTACGGGGATTAACCGGTTGGATTTCCTGGCTATGCAGTGTAACTGATGTTAGAATAAAAATAACCAGCCCTAAATTGTAGAATTTACCCATCCCACAAATATACACGACTTTACTAAATTATTTTTTAAAAAAAAGCAGTGATGAATAATAAACAAAAAAAATATCCCTGTTGTGGGCTTTAAAAAAAAAAAAAAACATACATTTGTCAGGTAAAAATTACAGTTTCAACAAAAAAAGCAGTCAAGGCTTTGTTTTTCAGAGCTTTTGCCTCATTTGTAAAAAAAATATTCTGGTTGAATATCCATCCATTATTCTAGAAAAACCGTATTTGGAAAGAATAACCGGATTGTAACAATAAACGTTTTGCATTCACCCTCAAAGAAATTCCATGAAAAAAAAAGTACTATTTAAAGCGTTGATATCAAGCTATCTTCTGCTGATTGCATTTTTTGCAAGTGGGGATAATATTCTGATCATTCATAATGTAACAGCAGATGCGGGGTCTGACATCACTGTTGAAATCGAAATACAAAACGATCAGGATTTTATAGGTTTCAACTGTGATATTTTGTTACCACCCGGCTTTAGTCTCATCCCCAACTCCGGACAACTTTTCAGAACAGATGCAGATCACCAGCTCATTCTGACAGTAATCAATGATAATGTTGTCAGGCTTATGAGCTACTCATTAACCAATTCTTTTCACACGGGTAATGATGGCATCATTGTTTCTTTTGATTTGCAAACTCCTCAAATTGGCGGTGAATATATGCTGGAGATTACAGGTAATCCGGTTATAGGTACCATAATAAATGGCAGCGTTGTCAATATTATCTCCGGAGTTATCAATGGCACAGTTATTCTGGAAAGTATATTTCCAGACCCCGAATGTCCGGATGACATGGTTGTTTGTTTAATCGATGAAGCATTTTTACTCACCGGTGCAGAGCCAACCGGAGGGTATTACAGTGGGCCGGGAGTCTTAGATGGCGTCTTTTATCCTGAAATAGCGGGTGCCGGAGTCCATGAAATCTCCTATTCGATATCTTTGCCAGGGCTGCCTGGTATAAACCAAGGCCTTAAAGCCGATGACAAAGCAGATAAGCAAAGTGTAAGCTGTGTGTTTTATATTCAAGTTTTGCCCGTAACTGAACCCACCTTTGCACAAATCGGACCTTTTTGTTTAGAAGAAGAACCCGATCCATTACCTCCTGTTTCAACCAACTCAATTACAGGAACATGGTTTCCGGGCTATATAGATACAAGTGCATCCGGTACGTTTATTTATACTTTTTATCCAAATGAAGAATACTGTGCAATACCTGTGGAGATCGAAGTCACCATTGTTGAACCGGAAACACCTGTTTTCGACACCATAGAACCCATTTGCCTGGATGCGGAACCACCCGTCCTGCCGGGCGTATCTGTCAACGGTATCACAGGTACATGGTTCCCGGCGGCAATTAACACCGTCGAGCCGGGCGTCGCTATCCATACTTTTTATCCCGGTGAAGAGGAATGTGCGGTACCTGTGGAGATCGAAGTCACCGTTGTTGAACCGGAAGTTCCCTTATTTGACCCCTTAGACCCTGTTTGCCAGGGTACGGAACCCCCCGTATTGCCGGGCGTATCTGTCAACGGTATCTCAGGCGCATGGTTCCCAGCGGCAATTAACACAGGTCAGCCGGGCGTCGCTATCCATACTTTTTATCCCGGTGAAGGGGAATGTGCCGTACCTGTGGAGATCGAAGTCACCGTTGTTGAACCGGAAGTTCCCTTATTTGACCCCTTAGACCCTGTTTGCCAGG